>DATJAK010000281.1:0-21941 GCA_035516375.1 Bryobacteraceae bacterium | reverse complement strand
GTTTTCGTCTTCGTCTCTCCCAAACCCACGAGCGTTAGCCTATCCAGTTCGCTCAATCCCTCGCGTTACGGCCAAGTGGTTACGTACACGGGTTCGGTCACGGTCGGTGCAATGGGAGCAGTCACATTTGCTGTAGATGGAATCGCACAATCGACCGTTCCCTTGACCGGCAGCATTGCGCAGTTCTCAATCGCGAATCTGACGCCGGGTAGTCACATCATCACGGCTGCTTATAGCGGGGACCAGATGTTCCAGCCTTCGAGTGCGACAGTCAACCAAACTGTCAATCCGCTCGGTGTCATTTCGCTCTGGGCGAATACCGAGGTGAACCTGAGCGCCAGCGCTCGCGTGCCGGTGAGTGTCGCGAGTCCCGCGCCGGCTCCTGGGTTGACTATTTATCTGACGAGCAGCGATCCGTCCAAGGTCACCGTTACTCCCAGCGTGTTCATTCCCACCGGCAGAACATCACCCAATGTGCAGCCGCTGGTGACGGCTCTGAATCTGGGGACCGTTTCGATTACGGCGTCAGCGCTGGGCTACACACCCGCTACGCAGTCGGTGTACGTGGAAGCGACGCTGGCATTTGCGGGGTGCTGCGTCGCGATCTACGGACTATCGGGAAATGCGGTTCTGACGTTGTCGTCGCCGGCGCCGCAAGGCGGTCTGACGATTCAACTCGTTTCCGATAACCCCAAGGTGGCCACAGTGCCGCCGACCATCACGTTCCCGGCGTACATGACTAGCGTGAGCGTCCCGATCACGCGTGTCGCCTCGGGAATGGCTGTGGTCCATGCCAGCGACCCGCCTTACCTGCCGGTCACTAGCATCCGAGTCACGGTGCCGTAGATCAGGAGATCAGCACCCGGAACAGTTCGCGCGGGTTGGCTGGGCGCGCCATGCGATAGCTCCCCGCGCCAATGCGGTCGTTCACAACGACGGCCCACCGCTGGCGGTCGAAGCGCAGCGTGCCCTTGAATTCGGGCTCGGATTCGAGGTGGGCGGCTACTGAAACTGTTCCGCGCCGGCGATGCCCTGGTCCAGCCGCGCGCTTATGGCGGCATCGCAGTCGGAGGTGGTGCGAAACGCCTTCTTGGCCAGACGCCACCTGGTTTCGACCGAGAACTGGTAACCAGTGTCCGGGTCACGGTTGCCTTAGGCGGGCACGTTGCCGAACGGTTTGGCTTTGCAGTAAGCTATTGCTCCAGCGAGGGCTGGCGATAAATGAAGACTACTCAGAGGCGGCGCCGGATGCTACTGGCCGCGTTCGCCATTCTAATTGGCAGCGTACCTGTGTTTGGTCACCATTCGTTCGCTGCATTTGATATGGGCAAGACCATCACACTGACCGGCGTGGTGAAGGAATTTCAGTGGCGGAACCCGCACTCCTGGATCCAAATGATGGTCAAGGACGATTCGGGAAACGCAGTGGAGTGGAGCATCGAGACGAGTTCGCCGTCCAGTTTGCTCCGGCAGGGCTGGAAACCGAAGATCCTGAAGCCTGGCGACCAGATCACCATCACCACGCATCCATTGCGCGACGGCAGAACCGGCGGTTCGCTGATTACCGTGACGTTGGCGGACGGAACGCGCATCGGCGGTTCCCCGACCGGTGACCCCGCTACGCCATAGCCCCATACAGAGGAACGATACCATGCTCGCCAAAGGATTCCGCACGATCGTCCGCACGGCCTGCCGAACGGCTGCGCCGGCGGTTATGCTCTGCGCGCTACTATCATCGGCTGCCGCGCAGACAACCGCCAACACGCCAGCTCGTCTGAAGAGTTTTTCGAAGCTCCCCGATTGGAGCGGGGTATGGAGACTCAAGGGCTCGCCTGCCCTTCTCGACGTCGAAAACGGCCCGGCGTTTGTACCGGGCGTGCGCGATCATCCGCCTTACAACGCCGAATGGGAGGCAAAGTACCGGGTCGACTTAATCCGAGCGGAGCACCAGGGCGATGCCAATTATCCGAACCCGCTGGTGGATACGCACACGGTGTATTGCGCGGCCGGCATGCCACACATCATCGGCACACCTTTCGACTATGAATTCATTGTGACGCCGGAAAAGACGTGGATCACCGTGGATAAGGAAACGCGGCACATCTACACGGACGGCCGAGGATTCCCGCCGGAAGATGAACTCTGGCCCACACTGCTGGGCAGATCCATCGGTCACTGGGAAGGCCAGACGCTGGTGGTGGAAACGATTTCGGTAAAGAGCGGTATCTGGGCCGATTTCACACCCGCCATGTTGAGCGAGCAGGCGCACTTTACGGAGCGGATCCGGCAAATCGACGCCAACACTCTCGAAGACCAGGTGAGTATCACCGATCCGACCGCGCTCACGAAGCCCTGGAACTTTACGAAGCATTACCAGCGCATGAAGCCTTCGACCTGGGTGGCTGAGCCGGAGGTATGCGGCGGGCCGGACGACCGGAATCCGATCGTCAATGGGCGGGTCACTGTGGTTCTTCCGCCCGCGAAATAAGGCCCGGCAATTCGCTGCCGCACGTCAGCCGGAGATCAGCACGCGGAACAGGTCGAGCGGGTTGGCTTGGTGCGCCATGCGGTAGCGGCCCGCGCCGATTCTGGAATCGAATACCGATTGGATTACGGGCGCAGGCGACTTCCACATCGCTTCGGTACTCCGAACCGGTAATGCCGGGACTCATGGAATTCTTTCACCGTTTGTTGCGGCTTAGTCTCGAATTTTAACCCGTTCGGTTATATTATTTCAGACCCTGTAGTGTTATACTTGCCGCGGTTAAATCTTATGGCCAAGCTCTCGAAATCGCTACTGATTAGTGCCTGCTCTGCTGCTCCGTGGCGAATGCCCAATTCAGGCAGCAGGGGCCAAAATTGGTGGCTTCTGACGCTGCAGGGGTCACTTTGCAAGGGTACGCAGTTGCGTTGTCAGCCGATGGGAATACAGCCCTGGTCGGGGGTTCCTCCGGTGGAGCTTGGGTGTTTACGCGTTCGGCGGGCGCGTGGACGCAGCAGGGCCCAAAACTCGTCGGCTCCGGCGCACTCCCGAGCCCCTTTGGAACAGAATCGGCAGTGGCGCTATCGGCGGACGGGAATACCGCAGTGCTCGGCTCTTGGGGTGACGATAACCAGACTGGCGCTACCTGGATTTTCACGCGGATCGGCGGTGTTTGGAGCCAGCAGAGTCAAAAGCTGGTAGGCACCGGTGCCATTGGCGCGGCAGCGCAAGGATTCGCGTTAGCAGTTTCCGCTGATGGAAACACTGCGTTGGTCGGCGGCCTCGGCGATAATCAGGTCGGCGCCGTCTGGGTGTTCACCCGTTCAGCAGGGGCATGGAGCCAGCAGGGCAACAAACTGACCATCGCAGGAGCGACCGAGGTAGGGTGCTCGGTTGCCTTGTCGTCAGATGGTAATACTGCTCTGATCGGCGGACTCTTTCCTACAAACGTTGGAACCGCGTGGCTGTTCTCACGATCAGCCGGCGTGTGGACACAGCTAGCCGGAAATCTCGTCGGGAGCGATGAGGTTTACACCGGTACGGCCCTTCCGAAGCTAGCCTTATCCCAAGATGGGAGCACAGCGCTTCTGGGATGGATTACTCATGGAAACAATGTCGGCGCGACCTACGCATTCATTCGCTCTTCCGACGGGTGGTCCCAGCAAGGCCCCCCAATGGTAGGCTCGGGTTACGTTCCGTCACCACCGTTCGGATTCGTTTGGCAAGGTAATGCCGTCGCCCTCTCCGCGGACGGCAACACAGCGCTAGTGGGTGGCAGTGCCGACAATGACATGGGCGCCGCCTGGATTTTTCAACGCAACGGAGGATCCTGGCACCAGGTGGGTGACAAGTTAGTAGGCACGGGAGCGATCAAGCTAACCTATGATCCCGGACAAGGCTGGGCAGTAGCTTTGTCGGCAGATGGCCGCACGGCATTGATTGGCGGCATCGGCGACAACAACCAGGTGGGCGCCGTTTGGGTCTTCACAGCCCCCCAACCCAGCACGACCGCGCTGTCGGCATCGGCCAACCCCTCCGCATACGGCCAGACCGTTACCTACAAGGCCACGGTCAGTTCTGGAGCAACCGGCACGATCACGTTCACGATAGATGGAGTGGTGCAATCGACTATCCCGCTAAGCGGCAGCGTCGCGCAGTTCTCGATCGCGAACCTGTCGCCAGGGAGTCATGCCGTCGTCGCGGCTTACAACGGGGATCCAACAAACGCGCCATCTACCAGCAATGTCATCACCCAGACCGTCAATCCGCTCGGTGTCATTTCGCTTTGGGCGAATACGGTAGTGAACCTGAGCGGCAGCGCCCGGGTGCCGGTGAGTGTCGCGAGTCCCGCGCCAGCCGCCGGGTTGACTATTTATCTGACGAGCAGCGATCCGTCCAAGGTCACCGTTCCTCCCAGCGTGTTCATTCCCGCCGGCAGAACATCACCGAGTGTGCAGCCGCTGGTGACGGCTCTGAATCTGGGGACTGTTTCGATTACTGCGTCAGCGCTGGGCTACACATCTGCCACGCAGTCGGTGTACGTGGAGGCGACGCTCACATTTGCGGGGTGTTGCGTGGCCATCTACGGCCCATCGGGGAGTGCGGTTCTGACGCTCTCAGCGCCGGCACCGCAAGGCGGTTTGACGATTCAACTCGTTTCCGATAACCCCAAAGTGGCAACCGTACCGCCGACCATCACGTTCCCGGCGTACATGAGTAGCGTCAACGTTCCGATCACGCGCGTGGCTTCGGGAATGGCTGTGGTCCATGCCAGCGACCCGCCCTACCTGCCGGACACGAGCATCCGAGTGACGATGCCGTAGGTCAGGAGATCAGCACGCGGAACAACTCGCGCGGGTTGGCCTGGTGCGCCATGCGATAGCGGCCGGCGCCGAGTCTGGAATCGAATACCGATTGGATCACGGGCGCAAGCGATTTCCAGGTGGCCTCGGTATTGGGGGCAAGCGCGCGGTCGTTCACGGCCACTTCCCATTGTCGGCGGTTGAAGCGCAGGGTACCTTTGAATTCCGGTTCGGCTTCGAGCAGTGATGCGGCGGTTTCGGCTGCTTGCGCAGCCTGGCGCAGGCGATCTTCTACCGAGCCGTTCAACGGCGTGCGGCGGTTGTAGAGCAAGCCGAGCTTGCCTTTTTCCTGATCGAGGCCGTAGATCGCTTCATGGCAAACCAGGATGACGCCGGGGCCTTCGGGGACGTGCTCGTAGTCCGATACGTCGATCATGGTTTCCGGGAGACGCTTCGCCTGAATCCAACGATGGAAGATGGGGATGGCGTCGCCGAGATGGGGGTGGCTGTCGGGCGTGGCAAACAGCTTCACGCGGAAGTGCTGGATGTCCATGGTGGCGCGGTTACGCGGCTACCTTCTGCGCGCTCAGGCGGCCGTAAAAGGCGTGTGAGGCCTCGATGAAAAGCTGCGCTTCTTCGATCAGCCGGTGGGTCTTCTCGGCATCGTATGGTTCGTGGCGCTGCTCGTGCGCGGCGAAATAATACTGCGCAAACTTGCCGCCGACGAATGGATCGAAGAAAAGCTCGGTGTCGTAGAAGGCATGTTTGAAGGCGGCGGCGATGCCATCGGCGGATGCCTCGTGCGGGATCACACGCCAGCTCAAGAGGGCCTGAGCCGCGTTGCGCATCGATTCGTAGGCAACAATCACGGCTTTCGGAATATCGCCGGCTTCGAGCGCCAATTGCGCTTCGAAGGCTTCGCGTTCGCAGGCCGTCAATTGGAACTCCACCGGGGTGACCACTTCGCCGGCGCACTCTCCGATGCCGATATCGCCGATGGTGTACTCGCGCGCGTCGGACCAATCGACGTACAGGTCCGGCTCCGCATCGTGCGGCGGAACGAATGCGAGGTCGTCGATCATCCCTTTTAAAGCAGCTTTCCCGATGCGCTTGGCGTAGCGGTGGAAACTCTCGCCATCCTGGCGTTCTTCCATGTAGCGGGACGTAATGCGGTCGACGGTTTCGGGAATGCGCTTGGAGGGGACGGCGCCGATCGCCAGGCCATACGCTCCGCCATTCTCCTCCCACTTCCCGCCCAACACAAGCTGGAAGTGCGGCACGGTGAAACCGCCCTTGTTGCGGCTCACGCCGTAAAAGCCCAGATCGGCCACGTGGTGCTGGCCGCAGGAGTTGAAGCAGCCGCTGATCTTGATATGCAGACCGCGAATGGCTTCATCGAGCTCATAGCCTTTCGTCAGGAGACGGGAACGCAGCTCACCGGCCAAGCCTCGCGAAGACGAAATGCCGAGCTTGCAGGTATCGGTTCCGGGGCAGGAAACCACGTCGACGATGGTTCCCGCGCCAGCTTGGCCCAGATGCGCCGCCGCGAGATCGGCGTAAAGAGCGGGCAGATCGGCTTCGCTGACCCAGCGCAGAACGACGTTCTGCTCCACCGTAGATCGCACCGTCTCTTTAGTATATTTGCGCGCGATATCGGCCAGGGCGCGGAGCTGATCGGAAGTAATATCGCCTAGTGGCAGAGTGATGGTGACGGTAGCGTAGCCGGATTGCTTTTGGCGGTAAACGTTGGTCTGGCGCCAGCGTTCGAACTCGGCATCCGCCGGTCCCGAAATCTGCAGGAGGACGCCGGCTTTGGCAGGCTCCTCCCGATACGCTGCTACATCTTTCAAGTATTCCGTCCAACGCGGCTCGGCAGGGAGGATCGCACGCTCTTCGGCTACCACTCGCTTGAATTCTTCCAGCCCAATCTTCTGGATGACGAACTTCAAGCGGGCAGTATTCCGATTCTTCTTTTCGCCGAGCCGCGCAAACACGCGGCAAATCGCCTGGGCCAGGGGGAGCAATTCTTCTTCCGGAACAAACTCGGACAGCAGCTTCGCTTGTTGTGGTACGGTGCCCAGACCGCCGCCTACGTAAAATGTGAACCCGCGCCGGCCGTCGCGCACCACGGCCACCGCGCCGATATCGTGAATATGCGCCAGCGCGCAGGCTTCGTCCGCGCAGCCGGAAAACGAAATCTTGAATTTGCGCCCGAAATTCTGCGTGTCGGGATGGCCGAGCAGGAAGTAGGCGAGCGCTTTGGCATACGGTGTTGTGTCGAACGCTTCGGTGCGGCAGACGCCGGCGATCGGACAGCCCGTGACATTGCGCACGGTGTTGCCGCAGGCTTCGCGCGTGGTGATGCCCACCGCGCCGAGGCGCCGCATCACGGCCGGCGTATCTTCGATGTGGACAAAGTGGAGCTGCACATCCTGGCGGGTGGTGATGTGGGCGATGCCGTCCGAGTATTCCTCGGCCAACTCGGCGAGAGTTTCCAACTGCGCGGCGTTCAGCCCGCCATAGGGGATTTTGATGCGCTGCATCCCGGGCGCATCCCATAGAGTGCCGGGGCCTTTGGTGTTGTCGGTCGGATACTGGAGCTTCTGGGTTTCCTTGCCATCGTGGCGCTGGCCGTTATCGTAGCGCTGGCCATAGGAGCCGCGGCGCAAACGGGTTTCGGCGAAGATCTTGTCGTCGATCTTGCCGTGCTGCTTGAGCAGCACCTCGCTCTCGAACTTATCGAGTTCTCCAGCGAGCGGCTCGGCGATCCGGCCGCGCAGACACTCCTTCCAAAGGCCATTGCTGGTCTTCATATATCCTAAACTATATCGAAATTAGGGAGAATGTGCAAGATGGGAAGTTTAAACTGGTTTCCAGATCCGGATCGGCTTATCTGTGCACCAAGAGCCGCCTGAAAGGCGGCTGCGGCCAGGATTGGCCGCCCCACACTGCTAACTATGTCCCACGTTTAAGACAGTGTTTCAGCAGGCCTATTTTTTGGTGGTGCTCAGGCGGCGGTAGTACTCGGCTACGGCGTCGGCGAAACCGGGTGGCGTGGGCTCATTGCCGCCGCTGCGAATGCTGCCGCCGCCGGTCTCATCCACCTTGCGGCGAAGCTCCAGTTCCACCTGCTGGATGTCGGCCACCATGGCGGCCTGGATACGGCTGGCCAGTTCGGGATCGTTGGCGTAGGCGAATGGGTTGAGTCGCTGCATTTCGCGGATCAGGGCCTGGAGGTCCTTGGCGGTGGTTTGATCGTTCTGCAGTTGGCCCTGCAGGTTTTGTAATTGTTCGAGCGTATCTTTGTAGTCGCGTTCGAAGCTGCGCGGATCGACCACGCCACCGTTGTAGAGGCCGGGGTCATTGGTGCCCAAGCCGCCGATGGGTCCCCAGACGTTTCCGTTACGGCCGACGTTGGTGCCGGCATTGGCACCATTCTGGCCATTGCGGGTGAGACTTCCCTGCTGGTAGTTGCCCTGGTTGCCGCCGCCCTGCTGGCCGCCCTGGCCCTGTTGACCGGCTTGGCCCTGCTGTCCCTGGCCTTGTTGTCCGCCTTGCTGACCCTGTTGTCCCTGTTGTCCCTGTTGTCCCTGTTGTCCTGGCTGGTTGCCCTGGCGGCGGCTGAGGGCTTCGATCTGCTGGCGAAGCTTCTCGACCTGCGAGAGCGCCTGCTCGACGGCCTTGTTATCTTTGTCGTCGCCCGCGCCCTTGCCTTCCTGTCCCTTGTTCAGGGCCTGCTGGACGCCATGCAACTGGTCGCGCAGATTGTTGAGACCCTGCGTGATCATGGATTCGGAGAGGACCGCATACTCACCCAAGCCGCGGCGGATGTACTGGCCGTTGCGTTCCATATCGCGCTGCAGTTCCTGCTGCTGCTCCTCCCCGAGCGCCTCGCGGAGCTTGCTGGACGCCTTGGGTTGTGTCGCTGCCAGGTCGCGCACCGCGCTTTGCATCTGCTGTTCCAGGCGATGCAAATCGCCAACTTCCTTGTCGCGCTGGCTGCTTAACGCCTGCGCATCCTGTTGTCCCATGCGGCCCTGCTGGCCGGAGCCGGCGACCGCGCGGCGCAGCTGGCCTTCGAAATTCTGTTGCTGCTGCGCGAGATCGTCGGCCTGCTTGGCCAAATCGTCGGCAGTGGCGCCCGATTGCTGCCCGCGCAGTTGAGCGAGCGATTGTTCGGCTTCTTTCAGCTGCTCGGCCGCGCGCTTGGCGTCGGCTTCGCTTTCCGGTGTTCCGGCCTGCTGCGACGAGGCGGCTTTACGCATGTTTTCGAGGGCCTGCTGCAACTGATCGACCGTCTGGCGCAGCCGCTGCGAATCGATCCCGCCGCGCGCCATCGACCGGCCGGATTGCCCCTGTTGACCCTGCTGGCCGGCTTGCCCCTGCTGCCCTTGCTGACCCTGTTGCCCTTGTTGACCCTGCTGGCCTTGTTGCGACTGCTGGCTTTGCATCTGGCGGGTCAATTGATCGAGCTGCTTCTGCAGTTGCTCTGCCTGGCGCCGCAACATTTCCTGCTCGTAGCGTTTCTGCGAGAGCTGTTGCTGCTTATTCTGCTGATTGGCCAGTTCCTGCTGGCGACGGGCGAGTTGTTCGAGCTTCTGCAGCGCATCGTCAATGGCCTGTTGCTGCTGATCGGCCGATTGCATGGATTGGCCGCTCTCAAACTGGTTCTTCTCGGTGTCGAGTTCGAGATCGAAGAGTCCTTCGAGATCGCGGGCCCCGCCTTGGGCCCCGCCCCCGCCACCGCCTCCACCGCCGAAAGCCACCTGAATATCGCGGCGCGTGGCTTCCGCGCGCAGCAGATGTTGCAACGCCACCTGCTCCGGCCCCAGGGCGTCTACGAATTTCTGGCCTTTCAGTTTGTCGGATGCCGGCCCCATGGCGGCCACGGCTTCATCCATATCCTTTACGAAGCTCTTGAAGGAGTCGCCTTCTTCGGCGAGTTGCCGGGCCTTCATACGGTCGGAGAGCGACTTCGCCTGATCGCGCAGCTTGGCCTGCTGCTGCGACAAGAATGTGGCGTTCTCGGCATCGCTTCCGGTGGTGGCGCCTTTCACCTGGTTCCAGGTGGCGGCGATGATCTGCTTTTCCCGCTCGGAAATCTGGTCTTCCTGTTGCCCGCCGCCTCCACCGCCTCCGCCGCCCTGCTGAGACTGCGAATAATTCCTTTCGAACGGCTCGGCCTGGATGAAGTACATATCCGTGCGGGTGGTGTTGCGCGCGTCCTTAGCGAGGGCGTAGAGACTCACCACGTCGCCGGGCACGGCTTTGTAATCTTCGAGCGAAATCGTGCTCGAAGCCGAAGAGCTTTTGGCGCCCTTGCTGGGCAGCATCGAAACGACTTTCTCGGGGCCGCCGTTCACGCTGTAATGCAGCTCGACATCTTTGAGACCGAAATCGTCGGAAGCTTCGGCGGAGACCGTCACTTCTTCGATGGGCGAAGCGCGGAAATCGCGTCCCGGCTTAGTGATCTTGATATCGGGCGGGCGATCTTTCTGCGCCTCGATGAAGAAATCTTCCGTCAGCCGCACCTCGTCGCCATTATCGATGGCAGCAACGTGATACTGACCGTCCTTTTGAATCGGCACCTTGGCCACCAGGTTGCCGTTTGGCCCCTCGCGAAGCTGGATCTTCGAGCCGTCATCGAGGAGGAGAACGCCGTTAGCGAGGGGACGGTCGGTTTGGATTCCGACATCCGCGACGGTTCCTTCCACCGCGCGCAGGTCGCCGCCTTTTTCCGTAGCGTCCTTCAAACCGGTCCACGACGGGAAGTGGTAGGTGGTGGTCATAGCCTTGATCGAAGGCAGGTCGACCACTTTCAAGTTATAGGTCTTGGAATGGACGCCGCCCGCTTCCACGTAATACGCGAGCGACTCGGAGATGCCGGGGATGACAAACTCATACGCCGTACCGCCGGGCTGGGTGACCATTTCGGCCTGCTCCCACTGTGAGGAACTGGCGTACTTGCCGAAGAAGCGAACTTTGGGGGCGGTGAAACCGTGCAACTGGGCAGTGATTACCTGGCTGGCGCGCTTGCGCAGGGTGAGATTGCCGGGATCCACGGAAATGTCATAGAAGGGCTTCATGGTGCCCTTGGGCAGGCCGCCCCAGAGCAACGCAGTTCCGTAACCCAGGAAGCCGGGGCCCGACAGTCCCAGCCACAGAAGCACTACGGCGGCGACGGCTGCGGCAGACGAAAAGCTGAATACCCATGACGTTTTGGCCACTTCTTTAGCTTCGGCGTGCTCCGCCACCGTGAGCGCATCGGCAGCCAATAAATGCAGGAACGGATCGGCCTGATTCTGATCCATCTTTTCGCTGAGCGTAAGAAGCCGTTCTTCAAACTGCGGGAATTTGGATTCGGCGCGGCGGGCAGCCCACCGGCGGTTGAGACGGATGACAGGCACCACCAGCGCGGCGGCGATGGCGAAGGCGACCCCGAAGAAGAGCAACACCCGCGCACCCACCACGCTGGGGTTGGAAAAGGAGAAATGGTTGGCAAATAGTACTGCCACCAGGGTGAAGATCAGGGCCGCGCCGGCGGTTGCCGCCAGTCCGCGGACGACCGCGAGCAAGCGCAACCGCCGTTCGACCGCGCTCAAATACTCCGCCAACCGATCTAAAGGTCTCATGGCGCCTCTTTGTCTACCGCTAGATGCCGGTTACCGAGATAGGATTCCGCCGCCGCCAGCGCCAACACTGCCAACATCACGTACCACCACAAGGAAAGCGGCTTCTGTTCCCCCTCTGCAGAACCACCCGTCGCAGTGGTCCCCTGGGCAGTATTCTGCCATAAAGTGAGGGTCTCTTGTGGTACTGGGGTGAGATCCGACTCATGACGGTCCGAATTGACCGCCACCAGCTCGTTTCGGCCGTTGGGACGACGAATGTCGTAGAAGCCCGTCATGGTGAACTGAACGTTGGGCGCTTTGGTGGCTTCTTCGAGCGAAAGGGCGCGGTCACCTTTGGGATCGACGACATCCACGGCCACGCCTTTTTCTTTGGAATCGCGCAGTTCGGCAAACGAACCCACGGGCACGCTGGGCGGCTCGTCGGTCAGCCGGCCGAGGTACTGCGCGGTGCGCGACACGAACGGAACGAAGGACTTGTGCAGGGGGAAATCGTTGGCCAAGTTGTCAAAAGTGGACGTGAAGACCAGCACATGCCCTTCACCCATTTGTTCATCGAGGAGGAGCGGCGTTCCATCGGTGAGCTTGGCGGCCACGCGGGCTTTGCCCGGATCTACACGGATGGCCTGATAGAACTTCACATCGTCCCAGCGGCTGTCTCTGAGGATCGAAGGGTGGCCAGTATCGAGCCAACCGGCAGTCTCAAAGCGCTCGTTTTCGCGGGCGGCGTAGCTATAGCCTTCGACGCGTGTGTCGGCCACCGGCACTTTGTTTGTCGCCATGGTCTGGCGGCCCAGCGCGATCAACACGGAGCCGCCGCGGCGCACGTAATCGCGCAGTTGGTTCTCGAAATTCGGCGACAGGTTCGAGACATCGGACAGCACGATAAACGCGTATTGGTTTGGCGACACATTGGCCGTTTGCTCGACGACGGCCGGATCGATGACGAATGCCGATTGCCCGGAGGCTTCGAGCGCAGTCTGAAAGAAGAACAGCCCGCGCGTGCTGTCGGCCTCATGCACGAACAAGGCATGGCGCGGCTCGACGCGCTCCAGCGAGAAGTAGAAGATGTCATCGTTGGGAAGCGAATCCGCAGAATCGATGCGGACGGCGCCCCGATTCAAGCCGAAGGGAACCTCCAATGACGTGAATTCGACCGTGGCGCGGCCGTCTTCCGGCACTTCCACCGGTTTGGTTTCGATGTTGCGTTGATTCAGGACCAGGGTGACCTGGCGAACCGATTTCGAATTATGATAGCCCGCGACCGTGACTAGCACGCGCGATTTCTTGGCGTCGTAAACGCGCCGCGGGGCGACGACATTCTCGACTGCAAAATTCGCCACGGGCCGCGAGTCGATGGGGTGGGTTTGGAGACTGACCTGGGCATTCAACTTGAGGTCATTGAAATTGGCGGGCATGCCGCTCTGTTGCATGTCCGAGTAGAGCTCAACGTTCAAAGGCTGCTTGGTGGCCTGGGCAATGGAGCGCAAGGAGCGCGTCAGCTCCGCGTAGGATGTGCGCGCATCCGAAGGTTCGATCGCATCGATGCCGCCATCGAGGGGCGCGTGATCGTCGGTAATTTCCGACATCACCTGCACGCGGGAGCCGAAGGCTAAAACTTCCGCGCGCTCGCCGGGCCTTAGACCGGACACTTCCGACTTGGCCTGGCGCCTGGCTTGATCGAGCCGGCCGTTGGCGCGCATGCTGAGCGAATTATCGATCGCCAAAACGGTGATCTGGCCGGACCGCTGGAGCGGCGCCAGCTTCTGGTCCATGTAGGGATGGGCGAACGCCAGCACGATCAAAACGATCAGCAGCGTGCGCAGCGCAAACAGCAGCAGAAAACGCAGGCGGTGGTGCTTGATGGAACTCTGGGTGCGCCGCTCGAAGAACATCAGCGAGCTGAACGGCGTGGGCGTGGTTTTGTGCTTGCGCAGCAGATGCAGCCAAACGGGAAGCCCGACGGCTACGAGACCACCCAACACCCATGGCGTGAGGAAGCCCACTACATCCTCCCCTGCCGAATGCTCAGGTATTCACGCAGACCCTCATCCAAGGGACGGGAAGTGTTCATCAGGAAATAATCCAGGCCCGCCGCCTTGGCTTTGGAGCGGAGCGCCTCGACGTGGGCATCGATCTTCTGGCGATACTCGGTGCGCGCATACTCCGGCGAAACCTCGAGCGAGTGCGCGGCATTTTCCATATCCACCAGCAGCACGGGTTCGCGGAATTTCGGCGCGATTTCCTGCGGATCGAGGATGTGAAACAGAATCACTTCGTTGCCTCGGAAGCGAAGCGGCTCTACCGTTTTGACGATCAATTCGGGGTCGGCGTAGAAGTCCGAAAGCACTAGCACCAGGCCCTTGCGACGGAGAAACGTCTGAAAGTGAACGAATGGCTTGGCGAAATCGGTATGGGTGCCGGGTTCGGCTTTTTCGATCGCGTGCAGGAGGCGAAAGACCTGGCCCTGACGAGTGGAGGGCGGGATGTAGGTGGAAACGTCTTCGTCGAAAATGATGAGCCCGGCCGCGTCGCGCTGCAGGTTGGCCATGTAACACAGGGAAGACGCCAGGAAGCGCGAGTAATCCAGCTTGTGGACGGGCTGCGATCCGTACGCCATGGAAGCCGAGGTATCGAGCAGCACCAAGACCTGGGTATTGGTTTCACCGCGATACCGTTTCAGGAAGCAGCGATCGGTGCGCGCGAAGACATTCCAATCGACGTGGCGCAGGTCGTCGCCTTCGGTATAGGCGCGGTACTCGGCGAACTCCTGGCTGAACCCGAAATCGGGTGAGCGGTGCAGGCCGGCGACGAAGCCTTCGACGACGGTCTTGGCGATGAGGTCCAAACCGGAGATGGATGCTAGAGTGGCGGGGTCGAGGAATTGTTGGAGCATTATTTATTCACCGCCAAATTTTTTCACCGCCGAGACGCAGAGTTTTTGGGGTGGCGATCGGTTTTCGGGTGGACACTGCTTTATCGGGTTCGCCCGCAGAGGGGGCAGAGGGAACAAGTGCTACTGACCCTTCGCGGTAATGGTTCACCAGTCGTTTCATGCCCTTCTTCAAGATTGGAGAGTTGAAGTTCAGGATTAGGCCGATGGGTTTGTTGGAGAGCTTCAAATATGTGAGCAACTGCGCGGTGTGAATGGGCAGAAGCTGGTCAACAGTTTTGATTTCGATAACAACCGAATCTTCCACCACTAGATCCATTCGGTAACCGCAATCAAGTTTGATGCCTTTGTACGAAATGGGCAGGTGCACTTGGCGCTCGAACTTAAGGAGCTGTTGGCTCAACTCGTAGCAGAGGCATTGTTCGTACACCGATTCCATCAGCCCGGGGCCAGTATTGCGGTGAACCTCAATGGCAGCACCGATAATCTGTTCCGTCAGCCGATCCAACGCCACCGAGCGGGGAGCACTTGTTCCCTCTGCCCCCTCTGCGCTCTCGGGTTTTGACTTTAAGACCACGGTTGTGCTCACGCCCTCACAGCTTCTAAAACTCTGTGTCTCTGCGTCTCGGCGGTAAATTAGTCTATTAATCTCTAGGCGACGGCTTCCAATCCAGTACCTTTTTCAAAATGTCGTCCTGGGTCAACCGGTCCGATTCGGCGTGGAAGTTGAGCAGGATGCGATGGCGCAGCACGGGAATGTAGAGCGACCGCACATCCTCGTAGGTGACGTGATAGCGGCCCTTCATCAACGCCCGCGCCTTGGCGGACAGCACCAGGAACTGGGCGGCGCGCACGCTGGCGCCGTAATTCACGTACTTTTGGACGAAATCGGGGGCGGTTTCGTCACGGCTGCGAGTGCAGCGAACCAGCTCGATGGCGTGGCGGGCGACGCTTTCGCCGATGGGCACCATGCGGACCAGTTGCTGGAAGTCCAGAATCTCCTGGGCGTTGGTGACCGGCTCCGCCTGGGCGATTGTGGTCACGGTGGTGAGATCGATGACCTTCATCTCTTCGGCGGCGTCGAGATAGTCCAGCACGGTGTTGAACAGGAAGCGATCGAGTTGCGCTTCGGGCAGCGGATAGGTGCCCTCTAACTCGATGGGGTTCTGGGTGGCCAACACGAAGAACGGCGCGGGCAGAATGTAGTTGTGGCCGCGCACGGTGCAGGCCCGCTCCTGCATGGCTTCGAGCAGAGCGCTCTGTGTCTTGGGCGGGGTGCGGTTGATTTCATCGGCCAGCAGCACGTTGCAGAAGATCGGACCGGGGACGAAGGTCCACGTGCGGCGTCCGGTGGTGGAATCCTCTTCGATGATGTCGGTGCCGGTGATGTCGCTGGGCATCAAGTCCGGCGTGAATTGGATACGCTTGAACGCCAGGCCCAGGGTTTGGGCCAGGGTACGCACCAGCAAAGTCTTGGCAGTGCCGGGAAGGCCGGTGATCAGGCAGTGGCCGCCCACGAACAGGCCGATCATGACCTGCTCCAAGACCTCCTCCTGACCCACGATGACGCGGCGCACCTGCGTCACCATCTCGGTTTGCACCTGGCGAAAGCGCTTGATCCGCGCCTGTAACACCTCGGGCTCCAACTGCGGCGTCACGGTTGTCGACATGAGAAGTGTGTTCCGTTTCTATTTTGATTCGGTCTTACTCAGCTCCAATAGCAACTTCTGCGCCGGGCGGAAACCGGGGGCGGTTTCGAGCGCGGCAAAAACTTCCTCTTTGGCCTGGTCGGTTTGGTGATTGGCGGTGAAGGCGCGCGCCAGATCGTAATGTGCCTGCGCCGGATCGAGCGGCTGGTGCGCCACTACCGCTTGAAACTCGCGTATGGCGCCGGCCGTGTTGCCTTGCTCGAGCCATAGACTGCCCAGCATTTCGTGCTGCTCGTTATCCATCGGGTAAATGTAGTTCAGGCGCTCGAGCACCGCGGCCGCTTCCTTCTTGTCCCCGGTCTCTTCGAGTAACTTTGCCAGCGACTTGATGGTGGAGGGACTGCGGCCGCCATTCTTCACATATCGCTCGAGCTCGGCAATTTCGCCCGACTTGTTCTTCTTTTCGCGATAGGCGTTGGCGAGGAACTCGTAAACGTTGCCGGCCTCCACGTAATCGGGATAGAGGTCGCGCAGCGGAGTGCCCTTCTCAATCACGGCGTCGTAGTCCTTCTTTTTCCAGAGCTCGTTGAGCTCCTTCACGCCGGTTCGCCACCGGTCGAAATTCTCCACCTGTTTGCGTGTGTCGTTTTCCACGTAGGCAATGAACTGTTTGTCGAACTCCTCAGGCTCGATTTTCAGCTCTTTGCGAATCACCGCGCCGGTTTCTTCACCCTGCCCGAAATCGTGCAGCATGGCGAGCAACGTATCCCAGCCCCACTTATCGTTGATGTAGTCGCAGGTGCGGCCGCCTTGGAAGTAACTCACGATCTGCTGGGACGGGGGATCGGGATGGATATAGCCGCGATCGAGCTGGGTGATGGGGAGGAGTTTCTTTTCCTTGATGGCGTGCAGGATTTCGGGGCTGATCCGATCGCCCCACTCGGGATTCGGTCCGCTCTCTTCGTGCACCGCCATTCCCTCGGTGAACCAGCGCGGGACACGGAAGCCGGTAGCGGTCAGCGTGTAGACGTGGCTCATTTCGTGCCACAGCGTCTCGGCCCAATGAAATTGGCCGGGCGGCCTGCCGGAGGGGCTGTCCATGGCGACGGAATAACCAAAGGTCACACCCAGCGCGCCGATCCCCGGTAAGCCTTGCGTGCGCACCGCGAAATCCTCGTGATCGGGATAGACCTCGACCTGCACGGGCTTGTCGAGTTTCATCCGGTATTTCTTGTCGTAGGTCTCGATGATCTTCAGCATCTCCTTTTCGAAATAGGGATGCAGGAGAGCGGCTTCTTTTTTGTTCAGAACCAGGGTAGTCCGGTCGGTTTTGAAGGTGACGAAATTCTTGTAGCTATCCATCAACTTCAGGGCGTTGTTGGTCTCCGAATCGCGGTAGCCGTTGTCGTAGGCCTCTTCCAGTTGCTTGCGGGCCTCTTCGTTGCGTCCCAGGCGCATCAGGTTGACGCCGAGCTGCGAACGCGCCGAATCGAGCGTCGGATCGAGCTCGAGTGCTCTGCGGTAATACTGAATGCCCTCCTCGTAGCGGCGGTTAAAAACGAAGATGCGGCCGGTGAATTCGTATCCCTTCGCAGCGTGGGGATCCCACGGAGTCTCTTTCTTGTCGCTCAGCCAGTCGATGGTGGCCAGCACCGAGCGCGCGATGACCGCATTGGAATCGATCGCAAGCGCCTTTTTCGCTTCCACGATGGCTTTGGGATTATCGTTGTCTTCGAGCGCCAGGCGGGCCAGGAGTTCCTGCGCCTCGACCAGTTTGGGATCGCCTTCCAGAGCCTTCTTGGCCAGGGCCGCGGCCTTCTGGTCGAAATCACCCGCGAAGCCTAGCGCCAAGCCCAGCAGCGCGGGCGGATAATCCTTCTTCATCTCCAGGGCCTTCTCGAACTGCTCGCCAGCTTCCTTGAAATAGGCCCGGTCGAGAAGCATGCGGCCCCAATGGACGTGGTAGTCGACGTTGTTCGGATAGCGCTTCGCCAGGGCTTCGAAAGCATCGTTGGCGTCTGGATAGCGATGCGCCTTCCACAAGCCTTCCACCTGCTCCATGGTCTGCGCAGACAGGCAGGCGGCCAGCGAAAGCGCCGCGACGCCGCCGAAGATTCTCACTTGTCCAATTCCTCCTGAGTTTTGGCAAGTTCCAGCAAAAGCGTGTTGAGCTGCTTTTTGTACTCCTGCTCGGGCAGGGCGGCTTTATCGTACTTCAGCTTGTCGATGGCTTCTTCGAGCTGCTCTTTCTTGTCGAGCAACGGACGCTTCTTCGGGTCGCGCGCCGCGGCGGCATTGGCGCCCATATGCACCACCGGAAAGACCGACGCCAATCGGCCTTCCCCGTTCTCGGCCGAAGGCGTCCGCTCGCCTTCGCCTTTGCCGGTGTCTTCGAGGACGGAATGTTCGGTGGCCAATCGCTTCTGAGAATCGAAAAATTCGGTGGTCTTGCGTTGCGCGTAGTGAAAGGCTTCGAGAGCTGAAACGGTGTCGTTCTTATCCGCGTCCGCGGCCGGCTCGCGCAGTGCTTCCGCCCAATAGCGGGCGAACACGGTGGCATTCTTCTCGGTGCCGGTCTTGGTGGCGGTAATCACCACGCGATTCTTCCGTTGCAGAAAAGATATGGAGCCGCCGCTGCAACTGGTCATATTCACCACGAGCTGGCGCGCAGCAGGAATCTTGTCGAGCAGAGCAGCCAGTTCGGTGCCCGTGATATCCGGCCCGGGGATGTTGAACTTGTATTCGGTGCCATCGAAGGCGCCGTGGCCGATCAGCATGAGCACGAAGGCATCCTCGGGCTTCGCCTGGCGCGCGATCTCGCCGAGCTTGGAGCGAATCTGGTCGCGGGTGGCGGCCGGAAGCGTGGTGATGTTGGCGTCACCGCCGGCGCGCTTGAGGCTCGAATCGATGTCTTCGGCCCACATCTTGAAGCGCTGGTCGTAATCGGGCTCTCCGCCGAGGCCGGAGATGGTGAGGTAAAAGGTAGCGGCGGGCGCGGAGATGGCGGTGGCGAATAGCAGGAGAGCAATGTGGGGCCAGCCCTTCCGGGCTGCCGCCGGGCTTTTGCCCGGCGTCGTCGCTCGAGCTACGCGCGCCAACACGCAAGACGAGATCGCTCGGAACCCTACAAGACGCCGGGCCGAAGCCCGGCGGCAGCCCAGAAGGGCTGACCCCACAAAACTCATACGACGCCCCACCTTCGGCGCAACAGCCACTCGGCAGCGCGGATTCCAACCGCCAATAAGAAAAGGATGGGCATATCCCACAAATCGCGCGTCTCGCGAGAGGTGATCCCGGCTTCGGAATAGGATATCTCGCTACCGAGTTTGGACGCTTCATCCGGTGTGAAGTACCGTCCGTTGGTCTGATCCGAGAGCTTCTGGAGCAATTCCTTGTTTTGGCCGGTATGGAAATTCTCGGCCACGCCGTCCTCGCGGCGGAAGTTCACCACGTCGGTTCCAATTTCGCCTTGCCCGGAGCCGGCCAGAATCTCGGCTACGTACGTTCCGGGCTTGTCCGCAGTCCACTCCCCGGCGTAGATTCCCTCTTCGGAGGGAACCGGCGCCAGCTCCAGCGTGGAGGATGTGCCATCGGGCGCCAGAAAACGGGCCTGCACTTTGGCGGTGTTGAGGGGCTTGTAGTCTTTATCGCGGACCTCGACGCGGATCGGCACGTGCGTGTCATCCGCGAGCACCGATTTGGGCGTGGTGGCTGTCACCTGCCCCGGCGTCTCCGTCACCAGGTAGCGGAACATCTGCTGCCAGAACGTGGCATGGGTCTTGTCGGTGTGGTCGAGCCACATCTTCCAGCGCCAGCTTCCTGAACTGGCGAACACCGCGGTGCGGCCGCGGCCATAGTTTTCCGTCACCAGAAGCGGTGAGCTCGATCGTCCGGCTGGGTTTACATTCAGCAGCACGGTAGCGCCCGGTTTTGGCTCTCCCACCACCTGGTAGTTGGCCACCTGCGGCATTGTCTTCCAACGCTGCACATTTCGTTCAGGGCTCTCGTCGAGGCGCGTCAGGACGCTCTCGCGGCCCGCAGGCGTCAGGGCGACCGTGGAAAAATCGCGGAAGAACGTGCCTTTGTTGGGCGGCAGTTGAACCGGCACCAGATCGGCCAGGGGCGAGCTGGGGTAGCCGCCATCGGAAAGGCTGGCGCGTCCACCGAGGAAAAGCAAGCCGCCGCCGCGCCGGTCCACAAAATCGCGAATGATCTGCTGCTGCGTCGGCGTGAAGTAGCTGGCCTCGACGTTGTCGATCATCAGGCCTTCGAACTTGAACAGGTCTTCGGCCTTGGCAGGAAAACCGTCTTCCAGTTCTTTGGGATCGCTCTTCACATCGGGCGGGCAGCCGACCTGAGCCGCGCAAGGCTGGCGCAAGAACTTGTTCTGCGTGGTACGCACCATTCCAAAAATCTGAATGTCGGGATAGTCGTCCGTGGCCCGTCCGACGAATTTGTACTCCCACTGCGGCTCGCCGTCAATATAAAGGATGCGCGGTTTGCGGCTCTGCACGTACACGATGCGCGCCACCTTATTGTTGAGGTTGTTTTCTTCCCCGGATACCGGCTCGGCGGCAATTTCGAGAGACTTCGGTCCCGCGGTGCCCACGTTGAAGACTAGCGTCTCGGTCTGCAACGTGCCATTGCCCTTTAACGTCACGTCCTGCGAGACGAGAACCTTCGCGCCGTCGCGCACACTGAGCTTGGTCTTGCTGCCAGACACGCCATAGCTCTGGAGCGTGACCACCGCGGTCAGCCGCGATTGCGGCAAGGCGCGGGCTGGCAGGATGGCGTCTTCGATTTCGATATCGCGCTCCGGGTGTTCCCGGCCAAACCCGATGGTGTGAACCGGAATGCTCTGGCGGCGGATGGCGGCGATAGTTTGGGCATCGATGCCGCCGGCGTTATCGGCTCCATCGCTCATCACCACGATGGCGCCCAGCGGCAGCGAAGAGGCCTCAGCGAGCGCGCGCTCGAGGGTATCGCCGATGCGCGTGGCCGGAGCGTCTCCCTTCAGTTCGGTGGCGTTCTGCATGCGGTCCGGCTCGGTACCGAATTTGTAGAGCCGCACTTGAAAGCGCTCGCTCAGGGACTTCAATAAGCCGCTATTCAAAACCGCTTGTTCGCGCGCCAGCCGGGTCCCCGACGAATCGTCGATCATCATGCTGTGCGAATCGTCCACCAAAACAGCAACGACGTTCTGTTGGGGCCGCAACGTAGCCACGCTCAGCGCAGGGTGCCACAGCAGGAACAGAATCAGAGCGATTAGGGACGTCTCGAGCAACCAGATAGCGATTGGACGCGAGCCCGAGAGCAACCCGTGATTACGGCGCACGTGCCAAAACAGCAAACCCGCGGCAAGGAGAATGGCGAGCGCCAGCAGCCAAACCGGCCAGGGAGTGAGTAGTACGAATTTGCCCTTATGAAAAAGGCTGGCCGGATATTTGAAGAGGAGCTCAAACATGGGCGTGCGCTTCTAAGAGACGATACCACTTGAGACGTGGGAGCAGAAGGTTCGAGTTTCCAGCATTTTCCGACGGGGTGGGGAGTGCCGCTTGGACGCGCCCTACTGCCCTCTTCTGTGACTAAGGATATCATGCGCTGCTATGCTTGGTGGCTTATGGAACTGAAGCTCGTGCCACTGGAGATCCCCAAAGACGGCAATTTGATACTAGGACAAACGCACTTCATTAAGACCGTGGAAGATGTGTACGAAGCCATTGTGAACACGGTGCCGCAGATGAAGTTTGGGGTGGCCTTCAACGAGGCATCCGGGCCTTGTTTGACCCGCGTGGATGGCAACGACGAAGCGCTCAAAGAAATGGCGCGGAACAACGCGACCGCTTTGGCGGCCGGACACATTTTCGTGGTTGTGATGCGCGACGGCTACCCAATTAATGTGCTGGGCCGCATCAAAGATGTGCCGGAAGTCTGTTCGATTTTCTGCGCCACCGCGAACCCCATTCAGGTGGTGGTGGCGGAAAG
>DATJAK010000280.1:0-25481 GCA_035516375.1 Bryobacteraceae bacterium | reverse complement strand
CCGGATCGGTACAAAACGGATCTCGACCCGCTGATTTAACGCGCCCGCTATCCTGCGCAACATCGCCAAGGAGTGGCCTTCGTAATCCGCATCCTCAAGGCGGCAGATGACCGATGCGGTGGTGCCTATGAGCTTGGCAAGTTGAGTTTGGGTGAGGGCCGCCGCTGCCCTCAGTTCTTGGATTTTGCGGGCGATCTCTTCATTCGCGCGCGCCTCTTCCAGGTTCTTCAGCCGGGCTGGCTTCCCGTCGTAGAACCGGCGGTGAAGGATCTCCACCGCGTCGCTAGTCGGTTTCAGCGTCTCTGCTTTTTTATCTGGCATGGTCAAGCTTCCTCATAAGTGTGGTTCGCCGGATTCGCCTCAAATCGCTTCTTGCGTTCAACGGCCCGGTCGATCTCTTTCGGCGGGACCACCCGCTCTTTCACAAGACCGTGAGAGACCACGGCTGCGATCGCGCCATGGAAGAAGTACAGGATACGGTGATGAACCCCTCCGAGGCTGACCCGCAGTTCGTAGATGCCGTCTCGCAGGAGGTCCGCTTCGGGCCGACGTAGTTCGTGGCCCATCTCGCGGAGGCGCTCCAACCGGAGGTAGCACTTGTCCTGCATTTTCGCCGGCAACTTGTCGAACCATTCGATGAACGGGCATGATCCGTCTTCCTCCCGGTAGAGGGCGACTCTGATCTTGGGCACTCGATCCCAGTTTATTCGCAATATTGCGAAAGCGCAAGTTTGCTTGCGAAGCCGCGAAGGCGGTCACCGCTCTTGGTGGGCATCGTCCTCATAAAGATTCGCCACTGCCGGGCTTGTTCCTGGCGATAGCTCCAATCACCCCGTTGGTCGCGGCGAGGTAGTCTCGAGGAGTGAGCACAATCTGCATACCGCGAACCCCCGCTGATACAGCAATCACATCGAACAGTTCGACGGTCTCGTCAACCAGCACGGGGTAGTTACGCTTGCCGGCCAGAGCAGTCACTCCGCCGCGGATGTATCCAGTGAGGGGCTGCACTTCGCGAAGTGGAACAACCTCTGTTTTCCGATCGCCAGTGAGTCGCGCCAACGCCTTCTCGTCTAACTCACGATCCGCAGGCACAACTGCCAGGCAGACGCCGTTTCGGTCTCCGCGCGCCACTAGCGTCTTGAACACCTGTTCCGGCGGCAGACCGATTTTTCGGGCGACGCTCTCCGCGTCTAATGCTGCCGGATCGACTTCGTATTCGCGCACTTCGTACCGGATCCCGAGCTTATCCAGAAGCCGGAGCGCATTGGTCTTCACGTTTCAGAGTATCGCGGCGATTGCGCGCATGTGATTCGCGGGCGATGCGCGTCAAGTGCAGTTTGGCCTGCAGTTACTATTCTGATCGGACCCTTCACAAGCCGGCTTGGTCTAAAATAGCTTCGCGTGCTGAAGAAGTACCCTCTCTTTTTCTGGTCGTCATCGAGGCTGTCCTATGCGTGGTCGCCAGCGCCGCCGCCGAGCCGTGGCTTATCGTGCTCCGGCCACAAGCCGGTGCCATCACGGCATCCACCACCAGAAAGGATTTAGTCAGTCGCTACGGTTCCGTGAATGTCCGTGATCAGGATGTGGGTGTGGGTGAAGGCGAAACGGAGCCCGGCACGGTTCTGTTTCCGCGGGACCCGAGACGTACGATCGAGATTCTGTGGAAGGATCCGAGCACAAAGATTTCACCGAAGTCCTTGATAGTCCGAGGCGAGGCGAGCCGCTGGAAGATGGCGCATGAGATCTCTCTGGGAACCTCGTTGATAGATTTGGAACACATCAATCGGAAACCCTTTTTGCTATCCGGTTTCGGTTGGGACTACTCGGGCACCGTGACCTCCTGGCAAAATGGTGAGCTCGATAGAGACTTAGAGGGATACGGGCGCGTGATATTGCGCCTGGATTATTCGACCGCGCAGACGAGTGTAACGCAGCCGGAACTCGACCAGGTGATGGGCGACGGGATATTTCCCTCCAGTCACTCCGTAAGGCAGAGACTCAACCCTCGCGTTTACGAGATTATCTGGGACCTTCGACAAAAGTGACCTGCGCCTCAGCAGCGGATTTCCAGCTAGAACCGGCCGGAATTCACATCCAGCAGAAACTGAATGATGCCGGCCATGTACACCTTCTGATCGTCATAGATAGCCAGGTGGCTGCCGTTGGGGCAGTACAGGTAGCGGCCGCGCTTGACGGTCTTGGCGATCGCTTCCATTTGCGCCGGTTCCATAGTGTCGTAGCGTGCTCCAATCGCAAGCGTCGGCACGCTGATCTTCGGCAGGTCGGCGGTTCGATCCCACTCGGCCAATTTCCCGCTCGCGCCCATCTCACTCGGCCCTTGCATCGGCGTGTAGATTTTCTTATTGAGCTTGGCGAAAGTGCGAACCACCGGATCCGGCCACTGATCCGCCGGCATCCGCAGGATGTGATCGACGTAAAAGTGCTTCATCAGCAGCTCGTCGTAGCGCGGATTATCGAACTGCCGGGCGGCCTCGAGGCTCAGGATCTCTGCGAGCGCCTTCTGGTCCATGGCAGGCATGAGCACGTCGTGGGCGTAGCGGTTGTAAGCCGGAATGCTCGGGACCATATTGGAGATGATCAGGCCTTTGAGGTTCTGCTGGTATTTCAGCGCGTACTCGGTGGCCAGGATGCCGCCCCAGGATTGGCCCAGCAGGTAGAAGTTGCTCGGGTCCAGCTTGAGCGCCCGCCGCACTTGTTCGACTTCTTCAACGAAACGGGGTAAGTCCCAGAGTTCGGGCGCATCCGGCTGGTCGCTGTATGCCGAGCCGAGCTGATCGTAGTAGTAATACTCGATGCCTGCGCCGGGAAAGTAGCTTTCAAAAGCTTCGAAGTATTCGTGAGTCGCGCCGGGTCCGCCGTGCAGCAGCAGAACCTTGATCTTTGGATTATTGCCCACGCGTTTGGTCCAGACGTGGAAGACGCCCTTCGATGTCTGGATCGGAATCATCTTGACGCCGCCGCTCAGCACGTCGTCACGGCCGGAGGTGTCAAAGTAGACTGCGGGCGCGGCACTCGGTTGCGGTGTAGTCACCGTGCACCCAACCAGAAAAAGGCTGCCAATGAGGAAAGCGGGCCGGTACACTTCAGAAGTCCCCGAGTGTAGCAAAAAAGTCCGCGCCGTTGGAAGACGCTAGCTGATTTTGGAAGCGCTCTCGTGGATCGGCGACACCACCCCGAGCTTTCGCTGCCCCAGCGTGCTCTGGTCCGCAAACAGCTCGGCGATCAAGCTTCGGAACCAGCGGACCGCAGGGTCGTGGGTGTACCGCTCGTGCCAGTGCTGCATGATCACATACGAGGGCAGGGCAAGGGGCAATTTCAGAACCTTGATATTTCCGGTGCGCGCCAGGTGTTCCGCCAGTTGGCTGGGAAGCGTCACTAAGTAATCGGTCGAAGCCAGGATGGACCCAACGCCCAGGAAACTCGGCACCGTGAGACCGACCTCACGCTTGATGCCTTTGATCTCCAGGGTCCTTTCTACGATGCTGTGACCGGTGCCGGACGTCGAGATCGCCAGATGGACCTCGCTGGAAAACCTCTCGAGCGACAGAACGTTTCCGACTCTCGGATGATTCCGGCGCATCGCGCAAACGAACGTTTCTCCGAACAGGCTCTGCTGGCAAAACCCGGCGCCCATGGGAAGTATGAACCCCACGGCCACATCCACGTCTCCCGACTCCAACAACTTCGGCGTCGTGTCCGAAATCCTCCCCAGGTTGACTCGCACCGAAGGCGCAACGTCCCGGAGCCGCCGCATGAGCTTGGGAAGGAGCGTTACCTGAGCAATGTCGGTCGAGTGCAGGCGAAAGATGCGGTTCGACTCGATGGGGTTGAAGACCACGTGGTGCCCTAGCGCCGTGCGCAGCAGGTCCTCGGCTCTCTGCAGCAATTGAATCAATTCGGCCGCGTGGGGCGTGGGCTCCATCCCGGCCGAGGTCCGCACGAACAGCGGATCGTTGAAATGCTTGCGTAACTTTGCCAGGCTCATGCTGACTGCAGACTGGCTGATGGCGAGGTTTTCGGCCGTCTGCGAAACACTCTTGGTGTGGTACAGATCGCCGATAATCGCCAGGAGCTTCAGATCGATATTCTTCACGCAACACCCCAGGAAACTCGAAGGCCGTCAGCAAGAATATCACAAAATTGCATGCATTACGCGCTTGGTTCTTCGATCCCTCAGGTATTAGCCAAACTGGCACCGCCGCTTCCATATGCACTCTGGAACGTGTTCAGATGTGTTTCTTTTCGAGGATGCGGCGGGATCGGAGACCGCCAGCTCTACGCCTGTGCATGCATTCGCGTGGGGTCAGCCCTTCCGGGCTGCCGCCCCGCTTCCGCGCGGCGTCCGCAACGGAGCAGGCGGAAAGCCCGACCCCACGCTAGCACTCAGAACGCCCAATAACCATTCGGGTAGCTCGTGCTGGCGCCGGCCATCCCCACGAACACCGATCGGCCGAAGAAGAACGGTATCCCCAGATCGACATAGTCCGTCGAGGGTCCGAAGCCGCTATCTCCTCCAATGTTGCTAAATGCGGCCAGGCCGCTACCGATCAGGTTGGCAGCATTCGCAACGCTAAAAGACACTGCGGTCTGGGTGTGGTTCGCCCCGGAAACCGTGACACTAAAGGAGAGCGTCGACGCCGGACAGTAATATCCCACGTATTGGCCGGTGCATTCGAAGATCCCGGTCGAGGCCAGGCTGGCTGCATCCGAGAAAAAGATTGCGTTCGAGCCGCTGTCGATAAAGCTTCCGTTGTTGGGTGAGGTGTACGAGACGCCGTTGAAGACCACCTGCGGAAAATTGCCGTATTGGTCGACCTCAAAAATTTGTGCGCTGCCGATGCTGTTGTCGGCTTGCGTTCCGATGCCGAAGATCAGCGACCCGTTGACGGACGCCGCGCCACTTGCGCCAACCGGCGGCAGGTTGATTACCACACCGTTGGTGTCGGAGGAGGAAAATGCGGAAACGGGATTCCACACCTGGAGTTGCAAGGGCACGGCGACGCTCGCGCACCGGCCGCCAGGACAGGTGAAGTACTGGTCGAGCGAAGCCGACGTGGCGCAGCCGCTGCCACAATCCTGGGGGAACACGCCAATGCCCAGAATCCCGTTAGCGCCGAGTGTCTCCACGGTGTTGGCGTCCACCAAAATGCCCGGCACGGGCGCAGTGGGAAGACAGCTCGACGGCACTGGAAAAGAAGGATTCGCCGCGAGAATCTGGATGGGAACGCCGGAATTCGTGCTTTGCCCCGGAACCTGCGAAGCCGTTTCTCCGGTGCCCGGGATCTCTATGGTGGCCGCCGCCACCGGCCCCCAGGTGTACGAGAAGTCCGCGAACTCCACGCACTCCTGCAAGGGATTGCCATCGGTCCCCATCATGTTCGGCAGCGAAACGGTCAGCGCCGACGAGAGCAGCCGCAACCCAAAGGAGCCGGTATCCACCAGAACGTTGGGGATCGTCTGACAATTGGCGGTACTGCCCGGAGCGCAAACCGTCACCGAGGTCCAGATCCCATTCACGTACTGACCGGATGGTCCCAAGGCCCCGAAGCCGACCGTTACCGGCGCGCTGTTGGCGACCGTCGCCGGCCCAGTCCCAGTGGAAGTGGAAGAGGAAGATGGGCTGCCGTCCCCGTCGCAGCTCGCCAAAATCATCGAGCCCATCACCGCCCAAAGAATACCGGCGGCACGGGCGTTCCCCCTGAACGTCACTGTACCGCCTCCGGAGAAACGTTACCGGGCACCAGGCTCGGTACATAAGCGTACCCATGGAAGGCCCGCATATGACCGCCGCTGACGAAGACGAGTTTGTCCGTCCGCACGATCAAAGGCCGCCGGCCGGGTTGGCGCGCATTGGATTGAAGGGCCGTCTCGAGTTCCGCCATGTGAGACCCGAGCAGTTGTTGGAGGTTGGGCATGCGCGATCCCTGCCAGGCGATGCCGAAAACCAAGCCCGCGGGCGCAACGAATTCTTTCACAACGCCACCATCCGCCATCGTGAGTTGGTGGATTTTGTAACCCGTACGGGCCTCTTCACGATCCGCGCCGCGCAAGACCTGTTGATCCAGAGTCACCGACGACTCCGATTCGCCCAGGATCGCCCACGCGGGCGCCGATCCCAGAACCAGGATGAGTAAGCCGGTTAACGTGATTTTCATGTCGTCACCGAATGCGAGCGGTGCCTCGGGGTATGTGGACGGATGCCGGCGGCGGTACGTTCCACCCGCGCAAGGATGGCCGTTGCTGTGCCGCCGGCACTGTTCTGATCATCGCATTAGTGTCCTAGGTTATTCCCCGGCACTATTGATTCAATACTTGTAATTTCATATGCTGGTCACGGCTGTCACGGGTTCTATGTCATTAGGATTCAGGGTTTGCAGATGGGGCGCCGGATTGGTGTTGGCCAGCATCCCCTCTCATCCCCAGCCAAATTCGGCTGTTCCAGGCTGGATGCGTTCCTCCGTAGTCGATCAGCCGGCGGTTCGCTCCGGGCATGCCATGTCGTACGATGGGGCACATGCTCAGGTAGTTCTATTCGGCGGCGTCCGCAATGATCGATGGCTGGCAGACACCTGGCTGTGGGACGGGACTCGCTGGGCCTCGCAGAATCCGGCTGCCAGTCCTACGCCCCGCGTTGGCCATGCCCTCGCGTACGATGCAGCCAACGAAAAGATAGTTCTATTCGGCGGTTCTTCCAACACCGATCTTGGCGACACCTGGACCTGGGATGGGACTAACTGGACTCAACAATCGCCGGCGCACCATCCTTCCGCTCGTGTCTATCCGGCGATGGCGTTCGATCGTGCTTCGCGGCGCGTCCTCCTTTTCGGCGGGCATAGCCAAAACGGTTCGGGATATCTCTCTGACACCTGGGCGTGGGACGGGAAGGATTGGACCGAGTTATCGCCGGCGCATCATCCCGCTGTGCGCTTCGCAACCGCCATGGCTGCCGAACCCAAGACTCGCGGACTGGTGTTATTCGGCGGGTATAACTTTAAGGGCTTTTTGAAAGACACGTGGGTGTGGAACGGCAAGGACTGGATCGAGCAGTCTCCCGCGGAGCGCCCGCCGGCGCGCAACTTCCACGCCATGGCGTACGCCGCGAACGAAAATCTGGCGATTCTGTTTGGTGGCTTCAACTATCATTTCTTCTCCGATACCTGGGAGTGGGACGGCAGCAATTGGCAGCAGCGATCGCCCGTACCGAGCCCTGCGCCGCGAGATCACTCCGCGCTGGCATATGACGACCGGGCGCGCGCGGCCGTTTTGTTCGGCGGCAATGACGGCCTCGGCGTCAATCATGCGCTGGGAGATACCTGGCAGTGGGGCCGCCCCACGAGCCTGGGGCTCGGTCTCGGCTCAAATCCGCACCCTTAACGCGCCCCGGGATACTGCGTTTCTTGGTTAACGAAATCCGTTACTTTTTTGGAGATACCTTCGGCCAGCATGTACACACTTCTGTTTTCGAGGTACTCTAGCCGTAATCTCAATTCGAAGGAACAAGCACTTAGCAGTGATGCGTACGATTCCTTACCTCGGCAAAGGGGCTGCTCATATTAAAGGTATGTGCTTTCGCACAGTGGTATTCTCTTGTCTCATCATTCCGGCATTATTTGCCGCGGACGAGCAGCAACTCGCGCTCGCCCTGCGCGCGCAAACCGATTTCGATCGCGCGGCCCTGGCGGCAACGCCCCAGCTTCCCGATACCGCGCGTTGCATTCAGTCGCAGGCGGCGCTCCTCTCAGTGGCTCGCCCGAGTGAACTTTCGTTAGTCCACTATCGGAAGGGTTTTTGCACTCTGGCCGGCGCCACCGTTACCAATACTCCGGCCGAGTTCGGCGACGCAGCTGCGGAGTTCGATAAAGCCATCGCCGCATGGCCCGACCGTGCTTCCGTTAGCCCAAAGAACAGTCCCCCGGAACCGGTATCTTCCGGTCTGCGGGTTCTGGCTGCGGTGGCGCGTTTGAAAGCTGGCGCCGACCCCGCCACCACGGAACGCGAGCGGCAGGAGGTTGCCGCCGCCATTCAGCCGGCGGTGTGTGCTTCCAGCATCATGTCGGTCACGTACTGCCGGGCGCTTGTTCAAACAGGGCGGGATTGGCTCGGCTGGATGGCCCTCGAGCGTAACGATCTCTATGAGGCCGGACGGGATTTCGCCGCCGTACTGCAATTGCCGTGGGCGCAGTGGACAGCCGGACGGCAGGCTTTCGTGGATCGCAAGTACGCCGACTCCGCCGCGGACTATCGCCGCGCCCTCGACACGTGGGTCAGGGAGCAGCGCGACCAATCCGCTTCCATTCGGGAACGGCTCGATCCGCTTCCGAATATTCCGGCAGCCCTGATGGACCTGGGAGGCGCGGAGCTGTTGAGCGGCGATCTCACGGCGGCCGGCGCCAGTCTAGATGCGGCCCTCAAGGCCGATCCGAGCCTGGCGCAAGCGGCGTACCTGCGCGGCCGGGTGGATGAGCTGGCCGGCAATGCCACGCAAGCGATAGCCGAGTACAATCTGGCCAGCCGCACCGCGTTTGCCAATGCCAAGGAATTGGCTTCGGGGGAAGCCCACCTCTACCGCGGCATTCTAATGTATCGGCGCCAAGACTACGGGCATGCCGAAAACGAGTTTGCCAGCGCGCTCAATTTCGAGATACCCGAGTCATTGCGGCCCGATGCGGTGGCGTGGCGCCACATGGCGGCCGTCGCCGGCGGATCCTGCGGTACCTCGCGGCAATACCTCGAAGATTCGCTGGCCCAAGTCTCGCCCTATTTTCCGAAGGAGGAAGCGCGTCTCGTGGCGGCTTCCTGTCCGCTCACCGGCCCGGGCGTCAGCGCCAGTCTCGATGTCAAATAGGCGGCTTCGCACGCGGTGGGGTGTGATACAGTTCAGGGTAATATGGCATCCCGAAGCATCAATAAGGTAATTCTGCTGGGCCATCTCGGCAAGGATGCCGAGACCAAATTCACACCGAGCGGCGTGGCCCGCTCGACGTTTACCATTGCCACCAATCGCCGCTGGAAAGACCAGCAGTCGGGAGAGTGGAAAGAAGAAACCGAATGGCACAACGTAGTCTTGTGGCGTTCGGAGAACCTCGCCAACTATCTGCTCAAGGGGAAGCAGGTTTACGTCGAGGGCCGCTTGCAGACCCGCAACTACGAGGACAAAGACGGCCAGAAGAAGTTCTTCACCGAAGTGGTGTGCGAAGATGTGATCCTGCTCGGCGGCCGCGGCGACTCGGCCGGTGCGTCCGGCGGCGAGTATTCGCAGCCGATGTCCGCGCCGCGCTCGGCCCCGCGTGCGCAAGCCGCCACCCCTGCGCCCGCGGATGATTTCAGCCAGGGCATCACCGACGACGACGTGCCGTTCTGACCGCTCAGTTTCCCCAAACGCCACTGGATCGGCATAGTCACCGCGGTCACCCGCCGACCCTGACGCATCAGCGCTCGCAGGCAAGTCGGGCAGTACAGGGAACCTCTGCATCGATCTCGATGTTATTTCTGTGCTTTGGCCTCTGCCCTGATGGCTGCTCGGACGAGCTCCTCCGTCCACGGAATTGAGCGCCATTCACCTGCGGGACTCATCGATTCCCAGAATTCCCAAACGGCCCCAAGTCGCGCGCGCTCGGCCATGATCGATACCACCTCACCGTTGCGATTTTCGGTCCAGATGTACCGTTCGGGTGGGACCTCTGGCTCTTGTCTCGTTGGATGACGATGGCTGGGCATTGGGTGTCGCTACCCGTGATCGTACAGCGAAGGTGAGCGCAATCAAAAGGGGGCCATGGGGGCTGGGTCGATGGGTCGATGCACGCCACTGGATCGGCATAGCGCGGCTGCCGCCCGCCGCCGAGTCCGCCTCTCAATCCCGCTTTTTTCCGCCCGCTGCATCGCCCACAGTTTTTCGCGCCCTCTTCTCCAGCGGTGCCTCTTTGCTGGGCCGCCCTCTCCGCCTTGCGGGGCTTCGGTTCTGCAAACGTTCCAGGCTCTCGATCGCGGAATCCAGGTTTCTTAGTTCCGTGTGCAAGTCCGCCAGCACCTTTTCGAAATCCATACGCACCCCCCGAGACCTTAACGTATGCAAAATTGAGCTTGCGCCAGCGTGTTGCGGAACGGAGAACTCATCCATCTCCGCGGCCTAAAATGTGTTCTGAGTTATACAGGCTTTTGAAGAAGCGCGGGTGCAGGCATTTCAGCCGCTTCGGACGCCTGCAGGGAATCGAGCGATTCCAGCACCCGCTCCAGCAAGCCGTCGGTTTGCGAAACCGTTGTCTTTAGCACGTCAATTGAGTGCGCTTGCGCCGTGAGCCTCTCATCTAAATTGGCCATGGTCTTGGCAAGCAATTGCTCCATGGCCGCCACGATTTGCGTGGTAGAAGGCACATCCGCCAGCTTGGCGTCGTGCTGCTCGATGCGGGATTCGAGTTGCGTAAAGCGGCCTGCGGTGGAAAATTCCTGTTTGGCGATACGAGCTTCCAGATCGCCGATCGATTTCTTCAGATCGGCCAGTCCGGCGGCGGTCGCGCCGCTACCCTCTTTACGTCCGGTAGTGATTGCGCCCGCCACTACTCCGGCCAAGAAGATCGCTACTCGGGGAACAACATTCCACACGCGCGCCATCAGTGATTCCCTTATAATACTTTGCGGATCTCCATGCAAGTACTGCATTTAGTAACGCCCGTACTAGGTCGAAACGGCGTTGCAGCATACGGATTTTGCTGGCATGCTTGTTCAGAAACTTCCTAGGTCTTCGGGAGAGATCCATTTTGAGCTCGGGTCCGGAGGGGCAGATCGACGACAATCGTGTGCGGTATCCATTCCTGCTGGAGTGCGACGCCGAAGGCCGCGTGCTCTGGATGGATGAAAACACACGCCGTGCGCTCGGCAATGCCGCCAACCTGATCGACGCAATCCCCAGCCAATTGTCGGGAAGCGCCGCGAATCCGCTGGTCGGCGAGTTGTCGCTCACGCGGATTTGGGAAGGCGCCGGGCGAATCCTCTTGGGTGCTCGCCAGTTGGATCTGCCGCGCGAAAACGCCGTCCTGTTGCGGCTGGAAGGCAACCTCTTACGAAATTATGTCCGCCTGCAGGCTGCCGAATACGTGCTATCCGTCCGCGCGCGCGAACGGCGTGCTGGAGCCCGAAGTCCGGTTCAGCAGCTCGAGGCGGAGCGGCAGCGGCTGGGCCGCGAGCTTCATACCAGCGTAGGACAACTGCTTTCGGCCATCCGGCTGCAACTGGAAATCGTGACCTCGCAACTTCGCGAGCCGATCCCCGGCGTACAGCAGGCGCTCGATCGGATCTCCGCGCTGACTGCCAATGCCCTCGAGCGGGTGCGTTCGATTTCGCAGCGGCTGCATCCGCCGGAGTGGCAGCGGCTCCCCATCGAAGTCGCCATCCGGCAGATGTGGGACCTGAGCGGCATCCCGGAAAGCTTTGAGGCGCGCCTGGAGCTGGCCGCTCTGCCGCACCAGCCGGAGCTCGACACCAAGGTGTTGCTTTATCGCGCGGCGCAGGAGGCCGTGTCGAACATCGTCCGTCATTCGCACGCCACCCGCGTAGCGGCCCGCTTCGAGCTTCGCGGCGGCAACCTGGTCCTGCAGTTTCAGGATAATGGCGTGGGCTTCGATGCCCGCGCGTTGTTTTCGGCGCCTCCGAGCCTGGCCGGCGGAATTGGTTTGCGCACCATTCGCGAACAGGCCGAAGCGTTGGGTGGAACTCTGGTGGTCGAAAGCGGACCGGAAGGCACTAAACTGGAATTGATGGTTCCGTTCCCACCTCAGCAGCCGTAATGGGACGCGATCTATAAAGGAGTGTATGGAAGCCTTGCCGGAAACCACCATAGTGCTCGCCGACGATCACAACATCGTGCGCGAAGGTTTTGCGTTGGTCTGCTCCGAAAATGGCATGCGCGTTTTGGACCAGTGTTCGGATGGCCGCGCGGCCTTCGAAATGATCAATTCCCTTCGGCCGGACTTCGCGCTGCTCGATTTGCAAATGCCGCACTTGACGGGAGTCGAGGTCATTCGCAAATTGCGCGCCGCCGGCTGCACCACCAAGCTGATGATCCTCTCCATCGTCCGCGACGAAGCTTCCGTGCGGGAAGCGCTCAACGCGGGGGCCGATGCCTACCTTCTGAAAGACGGCCCTTCGCGGCATCTGGTGGATGCGATCAATTACATCCGCGACGGCGGCCAGTACATCAGTCCGTTATTGAAGGAAGCCAGGAGGGCGGCTGCGGGCGAGGAGAACCGTCAGAATGATCTGTTAGCCACTTTGAGCCCGCGTGAGATGGAGGTCTTTTCGTATCTCGTCAATGGCATGCGCGCCAAGGACATCGCAGACCTGCTGAACATCAGTCCCAAGACCGTGGACACCTACCGCGCCAGCTTGATGCGGAAACTCAATGTCCATGACCTCGTGGGACTCGTCAAATTTGCGATTGAACGAAATCTGACGACAACTTCCGCCCAACACTGATCTCCACGCAAGCGGCGCGGTCGTCGGTTCGAACGTCCTGGTAAGACTCAAGAGAGCGGATCAGATTCTCCACAGCTTCCCGCCGCCGGTACAACTTTTCTAACGCCTGGCGTCGGAGCGTATTCACGGAAACTGCTCGGCCTCTTTCGGCAGAGGTGGGGGAGGGCAGCATCAGCGGCATCATCTACCAGAATTCTCCTAAGTATCGGGTTCGTATCAGATTTTGACTAGTCCTATTTAGGACATTTCCTAATGTACGGATGTAAGCTTTGTGAATCAAGAAAAATCTTATCTAAATGGTCGGGTGTTCTCCTGGCCGTGTCGTCATACGAAGCACCAGTAATAGTAGGGTCCACAGGGGGCGCCACCTTCCTATAGCAATTCAAACCTGAATGCGGGTAGTTGCAATACCCCCAAAGATGTCCAATCCAATCAATGTCGTCGCGGGGTTCTGGAATTTAATATCGTGATACGATATAGTTGGTGCCAGAGGAAGATCTGAATGTCCAGGATTACGCCGCCCTGGGGGAGTTTCGCTATCGGATCCGGCGATTCCTGCATTTCAGCGAAGAGGCCGCCCGCAAAGAGCAGATCGAGCCGCAACAACACCAGATGCTGTTGGCAATTCGCGCTGTGACCGACCCTGACGGTCCGACGATCGGCTTACTGGCCGAGCACCTCCTGATCCGTCATCACAGCGCCGTCGGTCTCATCGATCGCTTGGAGGAACGCGGCTTAGTAGCGCGAGCGCGCGCCGTGGCAGATCGGAGACAGGTGCGCGTGCATTTGACGCCGGAGGGGGAAGAGAAACTGAAACATCTTTCCGCCATTCACCGCGCGGAGTTGCGCAGTACTGGGCCCGTGCTGGTGAGAACACTCCAGGCTCTACTCGAAGGGCTGGCTCCGCTCCCGCTGACCGGGCAAAAGGGAGAGGATGTTTCCAAAAATTAAGAAGGCAATTCAGAAGACGAGACATCCGGCTCAGGCCTCGGGCGCGGAAAAGCTCGGAGACTTTACCATCACGCCGCGGGTGCTCTGGATTGCGGCCCTGGCGATCTTCATCGGCTTGGTCAGCGCATATGTGGCCTTCGCTTTGTTGCGGCTGATCGGCCTGTTCACCAACCTCTTCTTTTATCAGCGATGGAGCACGGCCCTGGTTTCGCCGGCCGGAAATCATCTGGGTATTTGGGTGGTGCTGGTTCCGGTGGTAGGAGCGTTGATCATCGGCCTGATGGCGCGCTATGGTTCGGAGCGGATCCGCGGGCACGGCATTCCGGAGGCGATCGAAGCGATTCTGATCAACGGAAGCAAAGTCGAGCCGAAGGTGGCGATTTTGAAGCCGCTCTCGAGCGCCATCTCGATCGGTTCCGGCGGCCCGTTCGGCGCCGAAGGGCCGATCATTATGACGGGCGGCGCCTTCGGTTCGATGATCGCGCAACTCTTCCACCTGTCCAGTGTGGAACGAAAGACTCTGCTCGTGGCCGGAGCCGCCGGCGGCATGTCGGCAACGTTCGCTTCCCCGGTCGCAGCGGTCCTGCTGGCGGTGGAACTGTTGCTATTCGAGTGGAAACCGCGCAGCTTGATCCCGGTCGCGCTGGCGAGCGTGACCGCCGGCGCGGCGCGCCGTTACATTCTGGGGCTGGGCCCGCTATTCCCAACACCGCCGCATCCGGTGTTCATCGGACCGGAAGGGCTGCTGGGATGCCTGGTGGCCGGTGTTCTCGCGGGCGCATTGTCGGCACTGCTCACGGCGGCGGTGTACGGCGCCGAGGATCTTTTCCGGCTGCTGCCAATACACTGGATGTGGTGGCCCGTGTTCGGAGGACTGGCCATCGGTCTGGGTGGGCTGATCTTTCCACAAGCGCTCGGCGTGGGATACGACACCATCGGCGCGCTTCTCCAAGGCAGCGTTCCACGCACCATGATCCTGGGCATTCTGCTCGTCAAATCGGCGATCTGGGCCATCTCGCTCGGTTCGGGCACTTCCGGCGGCGTACTGGCCCCGCTTCTCATGATGGGCGGTGCGCTGGGCGGTATCGAAGCGATGTTCCTGCCTAACGAAGGCGCCGGTTTCTGGCCACTGGTGAGCATGGGTGCCATTCTGGGGGGAACCATGCGCTCGCCGTTTACCGGCGTCATCTTCGCGCTGGAGTTGACGCACGATGTGAATATGCTGGTGCCGCTGCTGGCGGCGGTGACGATCGCCCACGGATTTACAGCGCTGACGCTGCGGAGGTCGATCCTCACCGAGAAAGTGGCGCGCCGCGGCTATCATCTGAGCCGGGAATATTCGGTCGATCCGCTCGAGATTCTCTTCGTTCGCGAAGTGATGCGCAGCAATATCGTGGCATTTCCGGCGCAAGCCACGCAGACCGAACTGGCGGCGTCTCTAAATGTGGATCACGACCGGCGCGGCCAGATCCTCTACCCTGTCATCGGGCCGGAACAACGTTTGGAAGGTGTGATCACCCGCCACCATTTGCAGGAACTGCTACAGGACAGCAACGGCCACCAGCGGCAGCTCGAAGAATTTGCCGAACGCAATCCGGTGGTGGCCTACGCCGATGAACCGCTGCGAGTAGTGGTGTACCGCATGGCAGACACGGGATTCACGCGGCTCCCTGTGCTGGAGAGCTTCGAGACGCGCAAACTGGTGGGAATGATCTCGCTGCCTGACCTCCTCCGCGCCCGCACCCGCTCATTAGAGGAAGAGCGGCACCGGGAGCGCGTGCTGCGCATTCATTTGCCCTTCCGTTCTCGTACTGCCAGCACGGACATCCCCCGAGACTGACTCCTACAGAAGTCGATCCTGCGAGTCTGCTCCCGCTGGGCTAACGAAGAGGCAACTCGGACTGGGCGGGCTACTTCCCCACGTCTGGGGGACTATCACCCACTTCCGCCGAATCCTCACCCACTCGGAAGTGGGCACGCAAAAAATTTGAGATAGCTGCCGGATTTTCCAACACTAAGAAAATAAAAGATTTCTCAATCTCTTTTTTCTACTAAGCGATTTTGGGCAAGAGAGTGCTTTCGAGACTTGCTCGACATGTTTAAGAGCTGGAGCAGTTTTGACCAGACGCAGCTATGGGTACGCCCCTTCGGGGTGGCTGCGGCAAAACTGGAAACTCTGGCTAAGTAATTGAAGTGATTGTAGTAGGACGCATTTGTAGGATTCGATAAGGAGTCACATGAAACGGCTCTCTCGCTCGTTACGCATCGCGGCGTTCGTCGCACTCATTGCTCTCTGCTTGACAGGGCAGACCAAGAAGCATGAGTACACCCCTCGGGATAAAGCTTTTTACGCCGATCCGGCCATCGTTGATTTTGTGCGGCCCGGCTTGGTGATCACGATTAACTCGGCCAAGATCAGTAGCGCAGGCGTCATTAGTGTGACGTACACGATCACCGATCCTTCAGGGTTACCGTTGGATTTGGCCGGCGTGAATAGCCCGGGCGTGGTAACGCTGTTGTACGAAGCCGCATACATTCCCAAGGGTCAGGAGCAATATGTGGCGTACACGACGGGGACGGCAACCGGAAAAGCTCTGGGAACCATTACGCGTCCGACTTTCGATGGTCCATTAGTAGGTGGCCCGGCGCCCATACAGGTAGGCCCCGGACAGTACTCCTTCACTTTTAAAACACCGGCCCCTGCCGGATTTGATGCCACCGCGACCACGACGGTGGGCATCGCCGGCAACCGGAATCTCACTTCATTTAACCTGGGCACGAGTTATGCCGGCAGCACGTTCAGCTTTGTTCCCAACGGTTCGGCAGTAACCGTCACCCGCGATGTCATCAAAACCCAGAGTTGCAACAGCTGTCACGACCAGTTGGCCTTCCACGGCGGTTACGCTCACGGGATGGAAATGTGCGTTCTCTGTCATCAGCCGCAGAACCTGGATCCGACTACCGGCAACACGCTGGATCTCAAAGTGATGGCGCATAAGATCCACATGGGTTCGCAACTGCCCAGTGTGGTGGGCACGGCGACAACGCCTGGAGTGCCTTACCAGATCGAAGGCTTCGGGGGCATCACGGACTTCTCGAAAGTGGTCGACCCCGCCGATCCGCGCCGTTGCGGAGTTTGCCATGACCAGACTACCGGTGCGGCACAGGCCAAAGCTTTTCTGATGGAGCCCAGCCGCGCAGCCTGCGGCGCGTGCCACGACGACGTCAATTTCGCCACTGGTACGAATCACCCCGGCGGATTCCAGAATGACGACAGGCAGTGTGCCAATTGCCATATGCCACAGGGTGAGACACCCTTCGATGCGTCCATTCTCGGCGCGCACGTGGTGCCAACCGATACAGCCGCCACGTATCCGCAAAATCCGAACACGCTGTTGGCCGGGATCAACCTGGCAATTACCGGAGTGACGAACACCTTGGCGGGACAGAACCCAACTGTGAACTTCACCGTGCAGGACGACAGCGCCAAACCGATCCCACTCTCGCAAATCAGCACCCTGCAATTCACGATCGCCGGTCCGACCACCGACTACGGCTACACCAGTTTCGGGAGTGGAACTTCGGGCACGCCGGGCTATGTGACGGAGAGCGCTTTGAAGGCGACCTGCACCAGCGGGACTTGCTCTTACACCTTCACCCACGCCATCCCGACGGGAGCCACAGGGACGTACAGCATGGGTGCTGAGGCGCGGATGAACGTGACCATCTTGGCGGGCACGACCTCGCAGCAAACAGTAGTAGCAGCCGCCAAGAACCCGGTGGTGACATTCTCGGTGGATGGCTCGCCGGTACAACCACGCCGCACGGTAGTTGCGCTCAGCAATTGCAACAGCTGCCATGTGGCGCTTTCGCTGCATGGCAATCTGCGCAACCAAATCGAATACTGCGTGATGTGCCATAATCCGTCGAACACCGACGCCTCCACGCGCGCCGCCGCGACCAACGCAACCGATAAGGCTGCCCCGCCGCAGGGCATCAATTTCAATCTGCTGGTGCATCGCATCCATGACGGCGTGAACGTCGTGCCCGCCGGCGGACAGCCCTACGTCGTCGTAGGATTTGGCGGAAGCCATAACGACTTCTCGCAGGTGCTGTTCCCAGTCATGAATGGCGAGGGGCAGGCCACCTATATGCAAAACTGCTCTATCTGCCACGTCAAAGGCAGCGAGCAGACTCTGCCGACCGGTCTCAACCAAGCTGTCGACCCGCAAGGCTGGATCAATCCCGTGCAGGCGGTTTCGTCGGCTTGCAGTGGATGCCACGTCTCCAAGCCCGAGGCGTCTCACTTCCTGGCGAATACCGATTCGCTGGGAGAAAGCTGCACGGTGTGCCATTCGTCCGGCGCACAGTTTGCGGTTGACGCGGTACACGCACAGTAACGGCGCACAATAGGGAGATGATCCTCATGTCCCGGGTGCGTCAGACACTTAACGTCCGCCATGTCCATCCCCCTACGCGCCGCCTTTTGGCGGCGCGTACTATTTCGTGCGCACTGCTCTCTCTAGCGGTGGCGGCCGCTCAAGAAAAGCCGGGCAATCCGACTCCTCCGGCAGGCTATGCCGGGTCCGAAGCCTGCCAGGTGTGCCACGAAGACATTTACAAAGCGTTTCAGAAGAGTCCGCACCAGCTGGTGGAAACGGACAAGAAGCGCGGCTGGGAAAATCGCGCGTGCGAATCTTGCCACGGGCCGGGCGCGAAACACGCGGAATCGGTCTCGGCGGCGGATATCCGGCAGCCGGCGAAACTCGCTGCTGCGGAAGCCGACCGGATCTGTCTCACCTGCCATCAGAACCAGCCGACGCATGCCGGACGCATCGACAGCAGCCACGCCAAGAACCAGGTAAGCTGCGTCGCTTGCCATACCGTTCACAAGAACGGGCCTAATGGGCTGGTGCCTCACGGCGCGGCCGCAGTGAATGCGCAATGCGCCGGCTGCCACACCGATGTGTGGGCCAGCTTCCAGCGCCCTTACCGGCACAAGCTTCCGGAGGGCGCCATGTCGTGCGTGAACTGCCATAACCCGCACGGCAGCGTGCTTCCCGGGCAGATGCAAACGGCGCGCGCCAACGAACCGGGCTGCTTCAATTGCCATGGCGACAAGGCGGGGCCATTCGTTTTCGAGCACGCTCCGGTGCGTCTGGAAGGCTGTCAGGCGTGTCATGAGCCGCACGGTTCCGCCAACCCGCGCATGCTGACGAGGCACGAGGTACGTTTCGTTTGCCTGGAATGCCACGCCAATCTGCCGTCGCTATCGCCGGTGAATGCCGCCTTGGGTTCCGTTCCCCCGGCATTCCACGATCTGCGGAACCCGCGCTTCGCTAATTGCACCATCTGTCATCAAAAGGTGCATGGCTCGTGGGTGGATCGGGAGTTACTGAAATGAAACTCCTGCTGGTGGTCCTCATCACGGCGCCCTTGCTGGCGCAAGACCAGCCGGCCAAGTCGGCTGCGGAGCAGACGACTCCTGCGCCGGCAGCTACGGCTCCAGCGGCGGAATCGCCCGCGCCGTCCACCGAACAGTGGCTTACCGGCAATATCGATCTGGGCTACCGGTGGCTTACCAATGTGGGCGGTAGTTTCCAGACGTACCGGAGCGTGGTCGATTTAGGAGAAGGTCCCAAGCTGTTCGGAATCGATTTCACGATCTTAGATCCGAAGAAGCGCCTGTTCGACCGTCTGAACGCGAACGGCTACGGGTGGGGCGACGATCCGTACACTACGGCTCACGTGGACGCCACCAAGTCGAAGATCTACGACTTCCGCTTCGACTACCGCAATATCGCTTACTTCAACGAGGTCCCGTCGTTCGCGAATACCTTCGCGCCAGCGGGCTTCAACGAGCAGGCGTTCGACATTCGCCGGCGCATGATCAACGGCAGCCTAGATCTGTTTCCGAATGGGCACATCATTCCTTACTTCGCGTTCGACCGGAACGCGGGCTATGGGAACGGCATCGACACGTGGTTGACGGATGCGAGCAACGAATACGCCGTGCCCTCGCTTGTGCGGGACAGCATGGAGAACTATCGCGGCGGCGTGCGATTCGAATACAACCATTTCCACATCACCCTGGAACAGGGCGGGACCACGTTTAAGGACGACGATCAGGCGTTCAACAACCAGCCCGTCTCGGGAGACCGAACCACGCCGCTGTTCGGGCAAACGCTGTTGTTGAACAGCCTGGCGGCAGCTTACGCCATTCGGGGGACGAGCATTTACGAGCGGGGGCTTTTCACGGCGACGCCGGCCTCGTGGGTAACGCTTTCCGGCCAGTTCCTCTACAGCGAGCCCAAAACGGATGTCAATTACTTCGATTCGGCCGCTGGTAACTTCATTTCATTAGCCTCACTTCTTGCCTACAGTGGAGTCGGCGATATGGCGACGGGCACGGCCAAACAGCCGCACGTCACCGGCAACGCCGGCTTCGAGCTGCGGCCTCTCAAGCGCCTGCGGATTGTGGAATCGTGGATGACGGATCGTTACCACGATGCCAGTTTCGGGCTATTCTCCACTCTGTTCTTGCCTGTGGGGACCAGTCAGCAAACCGCGCTGCCCGAGGAGCAGATCGTCAACTACAACCAGCAGCAGGTAGACGTAATGTACGATCTGACCTCGAGGTTCACGCTGCGCGGAGGCTTTCGGTATGTATGGGGCGATGCCACGGTGGCTGGCAGCTTGTTCAGCGAGACCCCGTTTGCTACGGGTCAACTGAAGCGTAATGTTGGTTTGGCCGGCGCCAGTCTGCGCCCTTGGCAGAAGCTTCGCATTAACCTGGACTACGAAGGCGCGTCGAGCGATCAGATCTATTTCCGCGACAGCCTGAACAACTACAACAAAATGCGGGCGCGCGCGCAGTATCAGGCGGCCACCAACCTGTCCGTCACCGCCAATTTCACGCTGCTCGACAATCAAAACCCGGCCACGGGGGTCAACTACGACTTTCGGGCGCGCAACAATTCCCTGGCCGTCTCCTGGACGCCAAACAACGGCAAGCGTATCGTCGTCATGGGCGAGTACGATCGTTCTACGCTGCGTTCGAACATCAACTATCTCGAGCTGCCGACCTACGCGCCGGCGGTTTCGGCGTATCGCGACAACGCACATACCGCCACTTCGCAAATCGACCTGGCGCTGCCCGGCTATCATGGATTGACGCCTAAGCTGACAGCCGGAGGCTCGCTGTTCATTTCGTCCGGAAGCCGGCCGACGCGATTCTACGAGCCGCTGGTGCGGTTGTCCTTTCCGATCTCACACCACGTTGCCTGGAACACCGAATGGCGCTGGTACGGGATGGGCGAGCAGTTCTACCTCTATGAAGGATTCCGGACGCACGTTCTTATGACGAGCCTCCGGTTGAGCCGCTAGGAGATCCTCCAATGAACATCCTTCGAGTAGCCTTAGCGGGCGCAGTGGCGGCATCCGCCGCGCTGGCAGCCGATGAAGTCCTGGGCGATGCACGCCGCGGCGAGCAGCTTTTTCAGACGGAACAGTGCATCCAGTGTCACAGCATCAACGGGCGAGGAGGCGCGCTGGCTCCGGACCTTGGGAAGCGTATCGACCGCGATTTTACCCCCACGGTGATGGCCAGTCTCATTTGGAACCACGCTCCGCAGATGTGGTCGGCCATGCGCCGGCAGGGGATCGTCCGAGCCACTTTGTCGCCGGAATCGGCGGCGGACCTGTTCGCCTATTTCGTTTCGGCGCGTTTCTTCGAAAAACCCGGGGATGCCGGGCGGGGAAAACAGGTATTTGCGGCGAAGCACTGCGCCGATTGCCATGGGGTGACGGCCTCCAATGCCGCCGGGGCGCCCCCGGTGGTGAAGTGGGCATCGCTGGCAGATCCCACCGTCCTGATTCAACAGATGTGGAACCACGGCGGGCAGATGCGCCAGGCGTATGCGGAGAAGAAACTGAAATGGTCGCCGCTCACTTCGCAGGAGCTGCGCGACATGCTGGTCTATCTGCAGAATCTGCCGGAGACCCGCGAATTGGTGACGGCCTTCGAGTTTCCCCCCTCGGCCTCGGGATCGGTGCTATTTGAGTCCAAGGGCTGCGCGGGTTGCCACAAGGGAAATCTCGCTCTGGAAAATCGCTTGCGCAACCAGAACCTCACCGATATCGCGGTCGACATGTGGAACCACCAGGCGAACATGAAGCAGCCGGCGCCGAATCTTTCGCAGGAGGAGATGCGGCAGATTCTGGGCTACGTCTGGACGCGCCAGTACTTCCGCGGCAGCGGCGACGCGGCGCATGGCAGGCAGGTTTTCACCGAGAAGAGCTGCGCGGCGTGTCACAACGATGCCTCGAGCGGCGCTCCGCCTCTGGCCAAGACGCCGGAGGGGTACTCCGACATCAGCATGATCTCCGCCCTTTGGCAGCATGGGCCGCGGATGCTGGACTTGATGACCGAACGCAAGCTGGCATGGCCGCGGTTCACGGCGCCGGAGATGGCAGACCTGATCGCCTATCTGAACTCGAGGTGAGTTGATCACTGCCGAGGCGCAGAGAAGAACTTGGCTCAGGGCGCACGTGACTCCGCCCGGCTTCCATTGCTCCATGGGGTTCGCGCGCAGAGGGGGCAGACGGAACAAGTGCTCGACCGGGCGCTGGGCGTCGGCCGGCTGTGTGCAAACGTCGTATCCAAGGCACCGGTTCTTTCCGAGCCGTGACCGCAGGGTAATCCTGCTAGTGTGGTGCGCCATGCGGAATGCAGTTTAACTCTGTAGGGCAGACGATCGGTTTCCGTCGTCTGCCGGCGCCGCACAGCAGCGAAATCGCCTCCTTGTTTGTGGCGCTATCTACCTGGGCGCAACACGAATAACTCTGCTTGGCCGAATGCGGTGCGAAGAATCTGGTCGCGCAAGGTGCTGTACTTCACCTTGCTCGACGCGGCGCGGATCTGGTCTACTTCCGATGGACTCAACTCGCGGAGGTAGCGGTCGGCATGGTCGCGATAGGAGTATCCGGCATAGCGCGTCTCGGCGGCAGCAGTCACCTGCATCACCAGTTGCCAAAAATGGCTCCCGGCATGCGGAACAATCTCCAGTCGTTGGCGATCGCCGCGGAGGATCGCCCGCACGCAGTGTTCGGCCGCGAAAGGCCGCGAAGGATCGGGATCGGGGAAAGTGGCGAGCAGGGTCTGAATGCCAGCCGGGTCCGGCTCCCATCCCGGCCAGCGGAAGCGCGACGCGCCTACCACCAGAGTTCCCCGCACCAGGATCTCGCGGATGCGCGCCTCGTCCTTTCCGGCAACTCCGAGCACGTGTTCCAGCAACTCCCGGATGGCGAGTTCCTGAACCACAACCGGAGTGATGGAAATGGTCCCGGCTTCCTCCGAACTGAGCTTCACTCGAACGGTTTCCGGCAACGGCATCGGTGATTTCACGCTACCATAGCGGCGTGACGGCCCTGGAAAAGGTATTGGCCGAAGCGGAGCGTTACGAGCATCCGCTGTTTGAGATCTCTGCCCGCGAGAAGAACGGTGCTGTCGAGCTGGTGATCCGCTCGAAGGACCCCGCGCATAAGGTTCACACCTACTACGCACCGATTCATGCGCACGATATCGAACACCCGCAGTTCCCCTGGACCTTTCAGCGGTACCTGTACGACTGCCTGCACGACTACGTGGTGGAACTGTTCCGCCGGACGCCGCAGATGCAAGAACGATGACTCCCGCGGGTGAACTGCTGGCCGCCGAGATCGAGCGCCAGGGGCCGATTCCGTTTCGCCGCTTCATGGAGGTGGCGCTGTACCATCCACAATGCGGCTACTATCGCCAGGGGCGCGATCCGTTCGGGCGTGGGGGCGACTTCTATACCGCCGAACAAGTTCAGCCGGTATTCGGGATGCTGATCGCGGCGCGGGTTCGCCAGTTGTGGCGGGACCTGGGCCAACCGGCGGATTTCACCGTGGTGGAACTGGGCGCGGGGCGCGGCGAAATGGCGCCCGCATTTTCCGATTGGCATTACTTGCCCGTGGAGATCGGCTCCGGAGATCTGCCGCGGGGTTTCGAGGGCGTTATTTTTTCAAACGAGTTCTTCGACGCGCTACCGGTCGACGTAGCGGTTTACACGAAATCCGAATACCGCCAGCAACTCGTAACCTTTGATAGCGGCCGTTTCGTGTGGACGCTGGGAGACGTGGTGACCGAAGAGAGCGGCGATTATCTGCGCAGGTATGTCCCGCCGCCCGAAGAGGGGTGGTGGTCCGAAGTCCATCTCGAAGCGCTCGGATGGATCGAACGCATGGCGCGAGCACTTCAATCGGGGTGGGTGTTAACCATCGATTACGGGTACACGCTGCCGGAGGTAATCCGTTTTCCGCGTGGAACATTGATGAGCTATCGGCAGCATACGGCACTAGACGATGTACTCGACGAACCGGGGGTGCGTGACATCACGGCTCACGTGAACTTCACCGCACTCGAACGGCATGGATCGGCGTATGGGTTGCATGCGGAGCGTTTCGAAACACTGGCGCAGACGTTGCTAGCGGCCGGAGAAGAGGAAATGACGCGGGCCTTGGCAGGCGCGGGCGCGGCGGAGGAGTTGCGCCGGCGGCTTCAACTCAAGACGCTGCTGTTTGGAATGGGCGAGACGTTTCGTGTGTTGTGGCAGCGGAAGGAGGGAAAAGAATTCGGAGGGAAAAGCCCGTAATAACGAAAAAGGCCCCGGAAACCGGGGCCTCGGAGTGAAATTCGTCTGCCCTTTTCAGGGCCGCGCCACAGCTACTTCTTTTTCTTCGGAGCAGCCTTCTTTTTCGTGGCGGCCTTTTTGGTTGCGCTCTTCATCGATTGATTCTCCCTAACATCAAATTTTGCGACTGAAAAAATCGCAATGTGATTCATATATAAGGTTGTTCGCGAGGAAAGTCAAGAAAAAAATGCAAGTCGTGTTCCATTCCGATCTCTTTCAGGTTGCATCGCGGTAAATTTGCGCGCGAGTTTTTCTCGCGGGCATCACATCTTGATCGCGGCGCGGTTCGTATATACAATTGGACGCCGGTTCCGATGACTCTGCTGCCCATACTGCTCGCATTGGACGTGGAAGGCGACCGCAAGCTCGTCGAACGCCTGCAGCGCCGCGATCCGCAAGCGCTGGCCGAGCTCTACGAGCGATACGGCCGCCTGGTGTATTCGTTAATTCTGCGCATGGTGCGCGATACCGGCGTGGCGGAAGACCTGGTGCAGGAAACGTTTTTGCGCGTATGGAATCGCGCGCAGAGTCTGGACGCGGAAAAGGGTTCGGTGGGAGCGTGGCTGGTGGCCGTGGCACGTAACCGCGCGATCGATTATCAGCGTTCCACCACCGGCCGCGCGCGCAACACGTTGGAGCTCGAAACCGCCGAGCATCCCGCGCTTTTCAGCGACATGGAGAAGGATCTGCTGGCATCCGACAAGGCGCGCCGGGTGAAAGCGGCGATGGAGAAACTTTCGGCCAATCAGCGCCAGGTGATCGAGCTGGCATATTTCGAAGGGCTTTCGCAGACGGAAATGGCCGACCGCATGGGGCAGCCCCTGGGAACGGTGAAGACCTGGGTGCGTGCGGCGTTGAAGGTTTTGCGGCATGAGCTGGGAGCGGCGGTGCCGGCATGAACTGCGACCAACTGCGGGAACACTACGAGCTGTACGCCATCGGTCTGGCGGAGGATCCGGAGCGCAGCGAAATCCGGGAGCACCTGGATCGGGGATGCGAGGTGTGTATGGCGGAGTTGAAGCTGGCGCGCGAGTTGGCATCGATCCTGGGCGCTACGGCACCTTTGGCAGAGCCCTCCGCGAAATTGCGGCGGCGCATTCTAGCGTCGGCCGGCGTGGAACCGCGACGGCTGGGATGGTGGGCGCCCTTCTGGGCTGTGGCCGCGATTTGCGCGATCTTCGCGGCGGCCTTCTTCAACAGCAGAGAGAAAGATCTCGGCCGTGAACTCGCTCGAGCTCAGGAGCAGGTGCGCGGACAAACCATCGAACTGACCCGGCTCAACGAAGCCTTCGCGATTCTGAGCGGTCCGGACACGACCGAAGCTTC
>DATJAK010000279.1:0-47152 GCA_035516375.1 Bryobacteraceae bacterium | reverse complement strand
GAGGTGTGGAGTCTGGGCAAGACTCAAATCGCCCGTCAAATGCCTTCGGTTACGATGGGTGACGGTGAACCTGGAGTAATTCGCGGGCAAGCGTAAGCTAACCGCGGCGGCGGGTCGGGTGCACACGCCTGTTCGATGGCGGACGGGCGGTGCACCCAAGCTATCGTGTTGAGAGGTGTCGTGTGCGGTCTCAAATCAAGCTCGGACGGATTTTTGGAATTCAGATTGGGCTGCACTATAGCTGGTTTCTGATCGCGTTTCTGATCGTCGTCTCTCTGACGTCTCAATTCGGCGCAACCAATCCGGAGTGGGGCCGGCCAGTTATTTTTGCGATGGCGCTGGCAACCGCGATTTTGTTCTTTGTTTCGCTGCTGTTACACGAGTTATCCCATTCGGTCTTTGCCAATGCGCACGGAGTGCCGGTCCGTGAGATCACGCTTTTTGCGCTCGGCGGAGTTTCCCAGATCGAAAAGAATCCCACCAGCGCGCGGATGGAGTTCTGGATGGCCTTCGTTGGGCCGCTCACCAGCGCCGTAATTGGAGTCGTATGCCTGGCACTCCGGCGTGTGGCAGGAGCGCCCGCGAGCCCCGCCTATGGCATGTTTTCGTGGCTGGGCTACATCAACCTGGGGCTTGCCGGTTTTAATATGATTCCGGGATATCCACTGGATGGCGGGCGCATTCTGCGCGCGATCCTGTGGTGGATTACGGGTGATGTGGACCGCTCGACACGGCTGGCGTCCCGCGCCGGTCAGATCGTGGGAGCGTTGTTCATCGCGTGGGGGATCATCGAAGCTTTTGCGGGAGCTGGATTCGGTGGTCTTTGGATCGCTTTCATCGGATGGTTTCTCTTGCAGGCGGCCGGCGAGAGTGCCGTCCAGGCCGGGCTTACCCGTGTCCTCCAGGGCATTACGGTTGCCGACGTGATGACTCATGACTGTCCGATAGTTGACGGCAACCTCACGGTTCAAAACTTTGTCGAAGAGCAACTGCTGCGGACTGGCGACCGCTGTTTTCTGGTCCTCGACAACACGGGACTGGCAGGTTTAGTGACGCCGCACGAAGTGAAGGCACTGGACCGCGCACGCTGGCCGTTCACAACCTTGTTTGACATCATGCGTCCCATCGACGAGATCCATGCGGTACAGCCCGGAACACCGCTCCAATCGGCAATGGAAATGATGGGTCGAGAGAACGTGAACCAACTTCCGGTGGTGCGGGATCATCACGTGGAAGGCGTTTTGACTCGGGCCCGACTCGTGAGCTTTCTTCACAACCGGTTCGAAATGCAGCACTGAGCCCCGACACGGTAGAGCAACCCCCCTTTTCTCCCACTTGGAAATCTGGTAGGCTCTTGCCAATTAACGGGCTCCTCTCGGTAGGTAGACCCAGTGCCGCCGAAGGCGTCCAGCAAGGGCACCGCAGGAGGGGCCGCATGGGTACAGTTGTCCGAGATGATGCATCCGTAATCAATCAATCTTCTCCATTCGATTTCGAACGTAAGCCGGAGTTTCCGGGAATCCCTACCACGTCCGATGGGGCAGGCACCGTGGTTTGGGTGGAAACGCATATTACGCAGGGGGCCTGTGCGTACCCGATTACGTCGTCTACCACCATGGGCGGCGGGTATCAGACCGAGGTCGCCAACGGCAAGCGCAACTTGTGGGGCGAAGAACTGGCGTTCATCGAGCCGGAATCGGAACATAGCGCAGCCAGCACATGCGAAGGCTTCGCCGTGGCGGGCGGGCGCGTAACCAACTTCACCTCCGGCCAGGGCCTGATTCTCATGAAGGAGGTCCTGTACACGATTGCCGGGAAACGCCTGCCCATTGTGTTCCACATCGGCGCGCGGGCTGTCACTTCGCATTCGCTCAATGTGCACGCGGGCCACGACGACGTTTATGGCGTCGCGGATTGCGGGTGGGGCGTGCTCTATGCGCGGAATGCGCAGGAATCGGGCGATTTCGCATTGATCGCCCGGCGCACCGCCGAGGAAACCGAAACTCCGTTTCTCAACGTGCAGGACGGCTTTCTCACTACCCATACGATTGAGAACGTCCGCCTCCCCGAGCCCGATTTGATGAAGCGTTTCGTCGGGCATCCTTCCGAACACATCCGCAACCTGATGGACCCGCAGATCCCGCTAATGTCGGGCGTGGTGCAGAACCAGGACAGCTACATGAAGGGCAAGGTGTCGCAACGCCGGTTTTACGATCGCGTCCTGCCCACGCTGCGCAACGTGATGCGCGAATTCTACGAATTGACGGGGCGGCGGTATGACCTGGTAATTCCCTATCGGCTGGAGGATGCCGAGTACGCGATCGTCGGCTCCGGTTGCATGATCGAAACCGCGGAAGCGGCCGTGGATTACATGCGCGACCGGGGCATCAAGGCCGGCATCCTTCACATCACCTGCTTCCGGCCGTTCCCGGCGGCGGAGGTGGTGCGCGCGCTGCGCCACGTGAAGGCCATCTCGGTGATCGAGCGGCTGGATATTCCCATGATGCAGTCGAACCCGCAACTGTGCGAGCTCAAGGCCGCCTTTGCCGATGCCGTAGCGGAAACGCCGGGTTACCCGGCCGTCCGGCGCATGCCCAAGTTTCTGGGCGGCTCGGCCGGATTGGGCAGCCGCGATGTGCGCGCGGGGGATTTCCTCGAAATTGTGAACAACATGCGGAGCCCGCATCCGCGGTACTACTTCACCGTGGGGATCAAACACGAGACCGCGCTCCATGTGACGGACGACCCCGACGTGCGCTCGCCTGGCTCCTTCTCCATGCGCGGCCATTCCGTAGGCGGATACGGCTCGGTCACTACCAACAAAGTGATCGCCACCATTGCCGGCGAAGTCTTTGGGCTGGATGTGCAGGCCTATCCCAAGTACGGTTCCGAGAAAAAGGGCTTGCCGACCACTTACTACCTGACCATCGCCAAGGAACACATCCGCGTGCACTCCGAACTGGAGCACGTGGAGTTCGTAGCGCTCAACGACGTGAATGCCTTCAACCTGGAGAACCCGCTGGCGGGGATCGCCCAGGGAGGTATGGTCTTCGTGCAAAGCCACCGGACGGATCCCGCCGAAATCTGGGCGTCCATACCGGCGTGGGCGCGGAGCGCGATACGGGAAAAGGAAGTGCGCCTGTTCGCGCTGGATACGGTTGGCATCGCCAAAGAGGTATCTTCGCGCGCCGATTTGCAGCAGCGCATGCAGGGTATCGTGCTGCTCGGTATTTTCCTGCGGGTTACCCCGTTCCAGACGGAGCTGGCGCTGAACGAGGACGCGGTGTTTCGCGGTGTGGAGAAGTCGCTGCGCAAATATTTCGGAAAACGCGGCGACCGGGTGGTGCAGGATAACCTGCTCGCCGTCGAACGCGGCTACCGCGAGGTGATCGAAGTGCCGCGCGGGACGATGGAGGCCACGGCCGCAGCCGACCGGGCCAACGCAGCTTTGCGAGTGATGCAGGAGGGCGCATGACACAGCCAATTCCCCTCGATGTACGGCTGGCGGACATTACCGCTAACGTCGTCGACATTGCTGATTTCAACGAGCGCGTGGTAGGCGCTTACAACAGCGGTCTGGCCGAACGCGGTCTGCCCGCCGATGACCAGGCGGCGCGCAGCATAGTGCCCGCTGCGACCGGCGCGCTGCGTGATTTCAGCTACATCGCTCCCGAGATCCCTGAGTTCGTGGCCGAGAACTGTGTCGGGTGCATGGAGTGCGTGACACAATGTCCGGACACCGCCATCCTGGGCAAGGTTGCCGAACCGCCCCAGTTGGAAGCGAAGCTCGGCGGAATCGTGGATGAACCACTGCGCACGCAGATGGCCGCGCAGTGGGTCAACACGACCAAGTACTTTACCGTGCCCGAAAAGAAGGGCCAGGGCGGCGGCAAGTTCGGGATTTTCATCGACCCCACCAAATGCAAAGGATGCGCGGAATGCGTGTCGGCATGCGGCGATCATGATGCGCTCAGGATGATCCGCAAGACCGACGAGAATCTGGACTGGTTCAAGAAGACCTTCCAGTTTTACAAGTCGCTGCCCGAGACGCCTGCGCGGTTTATCAATGAAAAAGCCCTGGCCGACATGATGCTGGCCGAACGCTCGCTGCTCTATGTGGGCGGGGCCGGGTCGTGCATGGGATGCGGGGAAGCCACGGCGCTGCGCATGATGCTGGCCGCCACCGGGTTCTTGTACGGACCGGAAGGCGTGGGCATTGTGGCCGCCACCGGATGCAACACCGTCTACACTTCGACATACCCGTACAATCCTTATGCCGTCTCCTGGACCAATTCTCTGTTTGAGAATGCCCCGGCCGACGCCATGGGTGTGCGCGCCCGCTGGGACCAGTTGGGATGGCGCGATAAGCGGCTCTGGATTGTGGGCGGCGACGGCGCCATGAACGACATCGGCTTCCAGTCGCTTTCCCGCATGCTGGCGGCGGGATCGGATATCAAAGTTCTGGTGCTCGATACGCAGGTCTACTCGAACACCGGCGGCCAATCGTCTACGAGTTCTTTCAAGGGACAAGACGCCAAAATGAGTTTCCACGGCACCGCCATTCCGGGGAAGAAGGAGAGCCGCAAGGAACTCGCCAACATCTGCATGATGCACCGCGACGTGTACGTGGCGCAGACCACCTGCGCCCACATGAACCATTTCTATAAAGCGATCATGGAGGCAAACCAATACCCGGGGCCGGCGATCGTCAATGTTTTTACAACGTGCCAACCCGAGCACGGCGTGGGCGACAACATGGCCGAGCACCAGGCCAAGCTGGCGGCCGATTCCCGCAGCTTCCCGGTTTTCATCTACGATCCGCGGAAAGGACCGCGCTTCCGCGACCGCCTCAGTCTGGTGGGCAATCCGAATGTGAAAGACGACTGGTATATGCACCCCAAGACCGGCGAGCAGATCGATTTCATTTACTTTGCGCGTACCGAAGGCCGGTTCGCAAAACACTTCGATAAAGACGGCCAGGCGTCACCCACGCTCGTCGCGGCGAACGAGGAACGCCTGGAAAACTGGCGGATGCTACAGGATCTGGCCGGCGTCAAGTAGCATTCACCGCAATAGCCCGGGAAGCAACTCCCGTCCAGGGGGGAACCATGATGTTTCCACTAGACGATCTCGTGCAGGTCGCCGAAGATCTGCGCAAGCTTTCGATCGATGCCACCTACGCCATACTCTACGGGTCCCGCGGGGCAGTAGAGGGGTTGGAAATCGGCGACGACTTTTTCCCGCTATGGGAACTGATTCTGCCCGAAAATCGCGCGGCTTTGGAGAAGACAGATTTCCAATCCATCAAGGCCAGCCGCGGTCCGGGCTGGTCCGTGGACGCGCCGAAATACGCGAGGGCGGCGGGTGGGTAGAAGGCCGCCGCCTAAAACACTAGAGAGCTGGTCGGGCCACCGGGATTTCAGGCAGCCGGCCAGCTTCGCCGGATCCGCAGCGTAACTCGAGCCCACCCGATTGGCGTGCTGGTTGCTGCAATCGACGAGGCGTACGCGCGAGCCAATCAATCCATGAATCGTCGCTTGGGGTCGCCGACAAGGACCGTTCCATTGTCTAGGCGCGCCCATTCCACCGTTTTCACGGGGTACGAAGCGTTTTCTCGGAGCGAGCTGCCGTCATTGGAATAGACAAGACTGATCAACACCCCATCCCGCACCTCTCCGCTATCGGCCTTGATCCGCTTCCGCACGCCAGAACTGAACTCTATGGTCATCATCTCCGTAGGCCATTCTCCCATTTCCTTCACGCGTCCGATTCGCGCCCGGTGGATCGGGTTGCGGCGGGCCCCAGTGGTGAGGCATGGGAGGCACCAGCGCAGCCAGACTTCCCAGTGCGACACTGGAGGAATCCAACGTGCCGTCGCCACCCCTTTTAGGTAGTCACGAATTTGAACGCCTTCTAAGGCGGCTTGCTGACGACATCGTCGATGCCGCGGTTTTTGATAAGCTTCGTGCTGGCTTAAACGACTCCATCGAGGAGTACTCGCGCGAAATCAACGAAAGCAACACATTTTGGTTTCTTTCACTCCGAGCCTACACGGAGGTCGTACTGTATCGCCTCGGTCGAGTGTACGTGAACCAAACGGGCGCACTGAGCCTTCTGGCCTGGCTGAAGGCCATCAGAAACCATCCGCACTTGATCCTGACGGCGACTGACCCAGTCCAACTTGGCCAGGACATAGAATCGGTAGACAACAAAGATCCGCTCGTAAAGAAGCTCATCTGCCTCCGCGGCAACTTTGTTGCACATATCAACTGGGACCACACTGCCAGTGGGGGAATCAAGATCAAGAAGGAGAGCTTCGTGCTCACTTTTGACGAAATCAATCGGCTGATTTCGCGGGCGAGAGACATCCTCAACCGTTACAGCGCCGTGTTCAACCAGACGTACTGGTCAACGGACATCGCTGGCAGAGACGATTACAAGTTCATCCTGAAGGCGGTCCGGTCTGAATTGGAGCGGCTGGAGGCTGAGATCGAAGCGGACATCGACCGGGGAACCCGGCTCAAGTAGTGCGGCGCGGTAAATTGGAAAATAGAGTTGTTGGCTGGTCGGGCCGCCGAGATTTGAACTCGGGACCTCTTGCACCCCAAGCAAGCGCGCTAGCCAGGCTGCGCCACGGCCCGAACGTTTCTATTGTACACGCTTCGCTTAGCTGAGCAGGTCGAGCGCGGCCTGCATCTCACTCTGTCCGTGATGGTCGCCTTTGCGCGAGGCCGCGTCTACGCCGGCCTCATACAGCTCGCGCGCGGCTTCGATCTCGCCTAGTTTTTCGAGCGTCTGCCCACCGTGGAAATAAGCGGGCACATAGTCCGGATCGACGCCGATCAGTGCTCGGAATTCGCGCATCGCCTCTTCCAAATTTCCAGCCTTGCGGTATTCCATCGCCAGCCCATAGCGGGAAAAGCTATCGCGCGGGTTGTGCGCCACCATGCTCTTGAGCACTTCCAGCCGAGAGGTCGCCATGCTTGTGCTACTATACCTCCGAAATGGCCTGCCCCTATTTTTACCCGGTGGAGCGGCACGCGGGGGAACTTGGCCCGGCGGGGGCGATCCTGCCGCTCGGCGATGCGTGGTCTGGCGTTTGCCGCGCCGCCGGTCCTCCACGGCAGCCGCCGGAAGAACAACTCCGTCCGCTCTGCTATTTCGGTTATGCCCGCGGGCGGTGCGGGCTTTTCCCAAAAGAAGACGCCGGTCCCGATGCCGACCGCTTCGCAATCGCAAGCGACGATGGCGCCGCCATCGGAATCCACTACGTTCAGGAACGCGATCATCATCCGTTCGCGCACGGCTCGTTACAGTATTCGCGCAGCAGCCGCAGGATTCTCCAGCAACCGCTGGGCGAAACCGTAGCCCGGCAGGCAGAGGCTTACGTGGAAAGCTATCTGCGGCGCAAAAGCGAAGCGTCCCAGCGTTGAGCAGCATCTCAAAAAGCAATGACTCACGGCAAACCGGTACGCGAATCCATTTCGGAATACTCGGAATTGGCCCTCCCCAATGACGTCAATGCGCTTGGCAACGTTCTCGGGGGCAAAGTCATGCACCTGGTGGACTTGGCGGCCGCATTGGCGGCGATCCGGCACGCCCGCCTGCCCGTGGTCACACTCTCTGTCGACAGTCTCCAATTCCTGCACCCCGTGCACAGCGGAGAGCTGATAGTGTTGCGGTCATCCGTCAACCGGGTTTTTCGCACGTCCATGGAGATCGGGGTCAAGGTAACCACTGAGCATCTGCTGACAGGGCGGCAACTGCACACCTGTTCGGCATATTTGACGTTCGTGGCATTAGATAAGAACGGAGAGCCGACCCCGGTGGTGCCAGTGATTCCCGAAACCGAAGAAGAGCAGCGCCGCTACCGTGAGGCGGGAGAACGCCGGGAGTATCGACTGGCGCACAGCAGCCGCACCCGCGGCGAGGCCGCCAGCTAACCCTCCTTGTCATTAGCTAGCAGCTTGAGCCATGAGAGTGGACCGAGCCTTCGGTTAACCCCGCGGTATTGACTGGCTTGTGGAAATGGCAGCCGTGTTCGTGAACGTGCCTCCAGTAAAGCAATCGCGTTCTCAACAACGCGCGGTACGCTCTCGCGCGTAACTCCTGTACTTCGGCGAATCGTGGGTGGTCCGGCAAAACCCCGGCGAACAATGGGTCCTGGGCGCGGTGGAACGCAGACAAAGCTGCGCGATGAGTATCCAGCAACGCTGTAGCCATGCTGCAACCACTCCCGCCCATCGATTTGACAGTATCATATTTTCAGAGATTATAGTCTTATGATTGTAGAAGAAGCTGGGATATGATCGGGGCAGGCAAGGAGCAGCACAGAGGAGCGGTAGAGCGTGACGGTCACCTTGACTGCCAGGCTGCCAGGTTACGCGAACGCGCGTGAAGAAACGGCTAACCTTCCTTGTACATGTACTTGATGCTGGGTTTGTAGAGCAGGATATTCGGCTCGCCGTTACGGTTCACCTTGAGGCAGCACTTGTCATACCACTCGATGGTGCCGTGCAGCGTTTCTCCGTCGCGCAGAACGAAGACCATCGGCGTCTTCGCCTGCATCTGCTTCACGTAATAAAAATTCTCGGCGTTGGTTTGATCCGGTGGAACAGGCTTCTTCTGTTGGGGTCCGCGCCTCGGAGGTGTAATCTGTTCCTTGATTTCATTCAGAGACGGACGAATAAGCTTGCGGTTGACAGCTTCCACGGGATGCCATCCTTTGAAGAGATAATGAGCGCCCGTCTCCTCATAACCGAGACGGTTCTCAGTTGGATCAATTTGTCCGACTTGAACCCATTGTATGCATACTTGGCGGGTGGCTGCAACGGAATCCGGCGCCGCTTTTAGCCGCCAAACCAGCGCCGGGTGAGCGCATGCCAGCGGTTGCGCAAGCGTCGCCCCAGGCTCTCCGTACGCGGTGGTTCCGGACCTCCGGAGGGAAGCGGCGCCTGGGCAATGACGGTTTCCTGGGGCGCCTGCTCGCAGGATTGCTCTCCGGCGAAGCGCACAATATTCGTCAGGAAAGCATAGTTGCGGCGATAGCGAAGGCCATCCTTCTTCTCCAGGCAGATGGAAAACCCCGGGTACTTGGCGGTGGCCGCATCCTTGCCCTTCGGTGCAGCCAATTCCACGTCCTGGAGGATCACGGGCGCGTAGCCGCGCATGTTGCGCTCGATGTACGCAGTCTCATACCGGTGCCTTCGCAGGCTCCAGATAAACACGCGAAAGCTGTCAAAATCGTACGGATACACACCGTCCGCAATGGTAGTCCAAAGCCAGTTGCGTTTCTTCTGATCTCCGTCCTGGATTTCGCCGAGCGGGAAATAGGACACGATCCTCCGGCCTTCCGCGTACTGGGCAACTTCGTCGGGAATGGCCATGGAGAGGCGGCGAGTCAGCACCCACCCGGACTGCCCGGTGTTGGCGCGGACCAAACTCCAATCATCGGTCGCCACGGGCTTCTCCGGTTTTTCGCCCTTGGCTGGAACTTCGTCTTCGACCGGCACTTCATCTCCAGGTTCGGTCTTCGATAGTTCGAGCCAATCGGAGGGCGGTCCGGGAGGCTTGGGGAGCGGCGCCAAAGGAGGATACCTCACCTCCTTTGGCGGCTTCTTTTCCACAGCCTTTTTCGGGGGCGGAGGCGGTAGCAGCGACTTCCGCGGCAAATCCACTCGCGGCGAGTTCACATGCTCCAGCACATCCATTTTCTCGCCCTCTTTCACCTGCAGAAAGCTCGGCGACTGGCGCGCGGGCTGGGTGTGGATATTCAAAACCCCAAAGGTGGTGGCTTGGCCTTGGGCCGGCATCTTGGACGCCCGGGCGGCCAGATCCTTCAACCGCTGCATGTCCTCGGCGGCCAGCAATTGCCGCTCATCCGTCCACCCTTCCGCTCCGGAACCGGTGCGGACGCGGAAGAATCGGCGCCGCCGCTGGATGATTTCGAGCCGATCGCCGTGCTTGACGGTGGCCACGACGGACGACTGCATCGGCAGGTCACTGCGGATTTTGAGTACAGCAGGGCCCACAAACGCCTCTCCAATCGGCGGGAGCCGTTCGGGGCTGCTTTGGCAGGAGACCAGGAATAACGCTAGAATCCCCGGAATACTAACTTTGATTATGGAACCGTCGCGCACGCTGTTTACTAATTTACCAGGCGTCCTGGTACTAACTCGGATTACAATTGCGTTGTGACGATTGAGATCAAGCCCCCCGTCATCTTGATCGCCGGTCTCGTCCTGATTCTCACTGCTCTCATCGCCATACTGGTCTGGGTGATCCCGGCGGATCGCCGGCCTTTCGACTACATGGTGGCCGGCACCTTCGCCACAGCCATCACCCTCGTTGCGCTCTTTCTCTTTACACTCAAACGCCGCTGATAGTCACTTACCATATTGCTCGAAGAACTGAGCAATTGTCATGATGCCTTTATAGTAGTTCTCCACCTTATATTTTTCGTTAGGAGAATGCAGGCCATCGTCGGGCAGGCCAAATCCCATCAAAACCGTGGGAATGCCTAGGTGTGCGGCAAAATCGCCGACCACCGGAATCGAGGCTCCGGAGCGGATGAATACAGTAGGCCTGCCAAACACGTCGGCGAAGGCTTGGGCCGCCTCACGGATCGCGGGATGTTCCGGATTTACCACGAGTCCCGGCGACGCGGTCAGGATGCGCACTTGCGTACGGATCCCTTTGGGTGTGTTCTTGCGTACCCAGTCCTCAAACGCCCGGATGAGCCGATCGGGATCCTGTCGAGGAACGAGCCGAAAGCTCACTTTGGCCGTGGCCGTCGCCGGAATCACGGTTTTCGAGCCCGCTCCGGTGAAGCCCCCGGCGATGCCATGCACTTCGAAAGTCGGCCGCGACCAAATCCGTTCCAAAACCGAGCGCCCCGCCTCTCCGGTAAGTTCCGCCGCACCTACTTCCTTCTCCAAGAAATCTGCTTCGCGAAACGGCAGGCTTTTCCAGCTTTGGAGTTCCGCTGGCGCGGGTTCTTCCACGCCATCGTAGACGCCCGGAATCTGAAGAGTGCCGTTCGCATCCTTGGCTTTGGCCAGCAGTTCGATGAGACCGTAGACTGCGTTGGGTGCTGCCCCGCCGTAGAGGCCGGAATGGAGATCGCGCATCGGGCCGGTGGCTTCGATCTCTGCGTAGATCAAGCCGCGCAGGCCTACACACAGCGTCGGCGTTCCTTCTGCATACATCGCGGTATCGGAAACCAGCGCTACGTCGGCGGCCAATTTGTCCGGATGTTCAGCTACGTACTTGGCGATGGATGCCCCGCCCACTTCCTCCTCTCCCTCAACCAGAAATTTCAAATTTAGTGGAAGCGTGCCGTTGACCGCTCGCAAGGCTTCTACCGCCTTGATGTGCATGTACATCTGTCCCTTGTCATCGGCCGTTCCCCGCGCATAGAGGTTGCCATCGCGTTCGGAGGGCTCGAAGGGAGGGCTTTTCCACAGATCGAGGGGATCGGCTGGCTGGACATCGTAGTGCCCATAGCAAAGCACGGTGGGCTTGCCAGGCGCATGCAGCCAATCTGCGTAAACCAGCGGGTGCCTGCCGGTCGGAATGATCTCGACATGCTCCATCCCGGCATGGCGTAAGCTCCCGGCCACGAACGACGCGGCGCGGTCGATATCGGACCGGTGTTCCGGGAGTGTGCTGACGCTCGGTATGCGGACAAACTCCTTCAACTCGTCGAGCAAACGGCCACGGTTCTGCTGTACGAAGGTTTCAGTAGCTGCGGACAATGTTTCCCCTCTCGGAGAAACTATTATACGGCGGCCATGGAGGCTGCCGACCGTGAGCAGGCGTTGGACAAAATGCGCCGCACTTCCGGTTCGTCGAACGGTTGCGTCAGCAAATCGTGCGCGCCCAGGTTGAGCACTTCGGCCCACAGCCGCATGTCCGCGTGCGGGTCCGTAACAATGACCGCCATGTCACGTGGGCTCTCGCGTACCAGGTGCAAGACATCCAGCCAATTGCCATCGGGAAGAGTGGCGTCGGTCAACACCGCGTCATACGCTTGCTGTTGAAGCTGCGCACGGCCTTCGCGTACCGAACCCGCCTGATCCAGAATCAGCGGAAGCGCGTGCAGCATTTCGGAGAGTTTTCGGGCATCATCGGGATGCCCGGAAATACACAAAATCCGGGATCGCATAATGCGCGCTCCTTCTCGCCTTAATCCACTTTAATCTTAGCCCCGCGCACGTTGAATCACAATAACCAAACGATGAAAAATATCGATCTTTGGATATACGGCAACGGCTGGCAGGCAGCTCCGCCCGCCCGCTAAGAATTCTTCTCCGGCTTCATCACCGCAACGTACGTCAGGTTCCGGTAGAGCTGGTTATAGTCGAGGCCGAACCCCACCACGAAGCGGTCGGGAATCTCGAAACAGCGGTAGTCCACCGGAACCTGAACCAGGCGCCGCGAGTTGCGGTCCAGGAACGTGCAAACGGAAAGCGAATTCGGTGCCCGGCCCGAGAGCGTCTGCAGCAGGTAGCGGAGCGTCAAACCGGTATCGACAATGTCTTCCACTAACAGCACATCTTCGCCCTCGATGCCGTCATCGAGGTCTTTGGCGATCCGTACTATGCCAGGAGCGCCGCTGCGGTTTGAGAAACTGGAGATCCCGAGGAAGTCGATCTTGAGCGGAATCTCGATGTAGCGGGCAAGCGCGGTCAGAAAGAAGATCGATCCCTTCAGCACGCCGACCAGCTTGATGGAACGACCCTCGTAGTTGCGGGAAATCTCGGATGCGACTTCGCGTATGCGGTGCTCAATTTGTTCCTCGGTGAACAGAACCCGTTCCACTCCGGGGATCGCAACCGTGCTCATGCCTGGACCGGCTGCGCCGCCAAGCCGTATTTGAACACCAGGTTCTCAAAATCCTTCTGGTAGAAGACCTGGATGTTGAGATGGGGATATAGTTCCCGTAGCAGGCGGACCTTGCGGTTCTTCTTGGTGACCAGGGATTGCTTCATGGTGGTCAGTTCCACGTAAAGGTCGAGCTCCGGCAGGTAGAAATCGGGTGTGAACGCCTCATGGACGTTGCCGTCGCGATCGTATTGCACGGGAAAGCTTCGCGGCTCATAATCCCAGGCAATGCGGTAAAAGTCGAGGAGGTTTGCGAACATCTCCTCACTGTTGTTGGCGAAAACCTTCTTCCGCAGCGTAATCTTGTCAGGCGGGACGATTCCGTGGCGCGCCAGACCGAGGCGCATCTGAAACTGAAGCTGCGCCTCCGCTGCAGCGGACAGATACCCCCGCTCGGTCAACCCCACTGCCCCGGACGTGGTGGCGATCAACTCGGACATCTGTTCGGTCGTCAAAGACTCGGCATTCAACACCAGGTCGAAAAGATCGGCGGTCGCTTTGGTCTTGCCAAATTTCGCTTTGCGAGCCGAGCGTTCAGCGGCTTCCATTTCGAGCAGGAGTTGACGCGCGGCCGGCCGTTCGAGGCGATTGTCGAGCATTACATTGCCGACCCGAACGTTCTCCGGTGCCACCACGTGGACGCGCAGCGCGCCCGGAAAATGACGCGGTTGTAACTCGCCCCCGACGGCGCAATAAACCAAATGATGGCTGGTGGCGAGGCGCGCCAGGATGGAGGTAACCAGATTCGGATAGGCTTTATCGGGAATCTCGTAGCCGGCGCCAAATTCCTCCTCGGTCAGGACACGGATACGGGATTGTGTCAACAGTTCGAAACCGAGGCGCTGCGAAGTGAGCCGCGCGACCTCTTCAAAACGGCACCCCGGATGGCCCGAAACGGCGATCAACGCCATGCTTAAAGCTCATGATATCGCGGAACGGGACAAAGGCAGATGAATTTTCGGCGGCTTATTCCTGCCGTTGGCCCGAAGCGGACCGGTTCGGCTCCCAGAGCGTCTCGCCAGCGCCGGTCACGTGGCTTACCCAGCGGCTCCAGACGAACAATGCATCGCTCAAGCGGTTCAGGTAGCGCACCGCCTCGGGCGGAATGCTTTCCGTGCGGCTCAGGGTCACACAAGCCCGCTCGGCTCGCCGGCACACTGTGCGGCAAACGTGCAACTCGGCATCGAGCCGGCTGCTGCCCGCCAGAACGAAAGAACGTAAAGGCGGCACGGATTCGTTCATGCGATCGATTTCGGTCTCCAGTTGCGTGATTTCAGCATCGGTGACGCGGGCTTGCTTGGGATGCACATCCTCTGGAAGCGTCGCCAGAATCGACCCCAAATTAAACAGTTCGTGTTGCACGCGCAGAAGGATGGCCACCAGCTCACTCAGGGCGGGCACAGCAGCCGAGGCCTCGTCCGCGGTAGCGCGGGCCATCCCTAGGAACGAGTTCAATTCGTCGGTGGTCCCATAGGCTTCCAGGCGGGGGCTGTCCTTGGGAACCCGTTGGCCTCCGGCCAAACCGGTCTCTCCCTGGTCGCCCCGCCGCGTATATACGCGGTTGATTGCTAACCGAGGTTTATCAAATGGCTCCTGGGACATGTTTTCCCGGTTTCCGAGTGTACACTATGTCTGAAAGTCGATGTGCACTTTACTCGCCCGAACGGCGCGACTTTTGGTCCTGGCCGCGCTCTACTCCGGGTTGTTCGCCGCCAATGGGGCACAGGCGAAACCCGATCGAAAGAAATCGCAAGCCGCGTTTGAGCGGGGACGCCGGGCCGACACTCTCGGCCACCGCGACGAGGCCATCGCGGCATACACCGAGTCTCTTCAATTAGACAGCTCGAATATCGCCGCGCTGCGCGCGCGCGGCAACGACTACCTGGCTGCCGGGATTCGAGCCAAAGCCCTGGTCGACCTGGAGCATGCCGTCGAACTGTTACCGGCTGATCCGCAAGGCTACGCCGCGCGCGGCAACTATTTCCTGTCCGAGAAACAGTACGAGCGCGCTACCCACGATTACGACACGGCCATAAGCCTGGGGCTTCGCCGCACGGAGATCTTCAACGCCCGCGGCACTGCGTACCTCGCCCTGGATCAATACGATAAGGCGGCGGCGGACTTTACCGACGCGATCCAGTTGCGGCTCGATAGTCCCGAACCGTATAAAGGGCGCGGCATGGCTCGGGCTGCCCTGGGCCAATTCCGCGATGCCCTAGACGATTTCGATGCGTGTCTTAGCCGCAAACCCGATAACGAAGAAGTCGTCGTGGAACGTGCCTTGGCCTACGCCGGGATTGGCGATAACCAGCGTGCCCTCGCTGATTTGAATGCCGCACTCGAGCGCAACGCCGCGGACACGCGCGCATACCGGGTTCGCGGCGCCGTCAAAGAACGGCTGGGCGATTTCGACGGCGCGTTGGCCGATTTTACTGAGGCCATCCAACGCGATCCCAAGGACCCGCGGCTATTCCTGGCCCGTGGCGCGATTTACGTGCGGCTGCAAAAGTATCCCGAGTCGCTGATGGATCGGGATCAGGCCGTGCAACTCGATCCCAAAAACGCCGAAGCGTACGTGGCCCGCGGCGGCTCATATCATTTACTCGGACAGCACGATAAAGGCGTGGCCGACCGCAGCATCGCGATTGGCTTGAGCCCCACTTACGCCGTGGCGTGGGAAGCCCGCGGCAACGCGTACTACATGCTGGGCCGCTTCGATGAAGCCCTGGGTGACCTGGAGCAGGCGCAGAAGCTCGACCCAGCGAATGAGGACGTACGAAAACTGGCGGCCACGGCCAGGGCCAAGGTCGACGAACGCATCGCCCAAGCCCGCGCGAAAGAGACCGCGCCCGAGTCGGAATCGCTCCATCTGCCAGATACCTCGGCTGCCAGCCAAAGCGCGGCCGTGCCGGCTCCGGTCCCGGTTCAACCGCCAGCGCAGGAGGCGGCGGACGAATCGGCCTTGGCGTATCATGCACGTGGGCGCAAACTGCTCCAAGAGGAGCATTACGAGGAAGCGATCCGGCAACTTACCGAAGCCCTGAAGCTCGATCCGGTGCTGGCACAGGCGTATAACGCCCGCGGCTTCGCACACTACCGGCTGAAACAGTACGTACAGGCGATTGACGACTTCGATGAGGCCATCAAGTACTTCCCCGGATACACCAATGCCTACGTGAACCGCGCCGCCGCACGCCGCGCCTACGGTGATAAAGCCGGAGCTGCCACGGACCAGGCCAAGGCGCGGGAGCTAACCGAAAAGGCGCCGTAAGCCACCCCCCGTCCCCGCTTTCGTTAAAGAGTTGAAAAAAACCATAACACCAATCTGCTAAACCGCTTAATATATAAACAGGTTCTCTTATCTGAATTAAGCCCTGGGGTAATGGGCGCCGAGTGGGAGGTCCGTATGCGCTACGGTTTAGCCTGCTTCTTCCTCTTTAGCGGGTTTTGGCTTTACGCCCAGCCGAAACCAACACTCAACTATGTGCAGCCGGAATATGTTTCCCCTGCTGACGGCGCAGGCATGTTCCGCGCCTATTGCGCCGTCTGCCACGGGCTGGACGGCCGCGGCGGCGGTCCGGCCACCGAGGCTCTGAAGAAACGGCCGGCCGATTTGACGCAACTTAGCCGGAAGAACAATGGCAAGTTCCCGGTGCTTGAGGTGGGTCACATCATTCAGGGCGCCGATATCGAGGCCGCCCATGGATCCCGGGACATGCCCATTTGGGGAAACGTGTTTCGGACCTTGAATGACCGGGCATTGGTCAAGATGCGCGTGGATAATCTGACCAGCTATCTGGAATCACTCCAAAGAAAATGAAAGGGGCCGAATATGTTCGGGCGTCACACCCAATTGGGAATTCTGCTATTTCTGCTGTGCCGGGCAAGCTTGGCGCAATCGGAAGCCAGCGGCACAGTGACGGGCACGATTTCAGATCCATCGGGAGCCGTCGTGGCGAACGCGACGATCGACCTCCGAAGTTCGGCTGCAGGTTTTGACCAGTCCGCAGCAACGGATGAAGCCGGCGCCTTTCGCTTCCACAATGTTCCACCTGGTGCGTTTCGACTGGAGGTGTCGGCGGCAGGTTTTAGGCCCTTAAAACAGCCCGTAGAAGTGATGAATGGCACTCCGGTGGTGCTCGCGCTAACCGTCGAGATGCTAGAGGAAAAGACGACGGTTGACGTCACGGCATCGGCCGCATTGATCGATACGAGTCCGAGCGCCCATACGGATGTCGATTCGTCCGCCTTCCTGAAATTACCGACGTTCGACCCTGCGGCCGGCCTGAGCAGCATCATCAACTACAGCACGGGCGGCACGGCATCGGATGCCAACGGGTTTTTCCACCCGCTCGGCGATCATGCCCAGGTCAGCTTTGTCGTGGACGGGCAATCCATCAGCGATCAGCAAAGCAAGGTTTTCTCCACGCAGTTACCCCCCAACGCTGTGCAGACCATGGAGTTGATCACCGGTGCGCCGGACGCCCAGTACGGTGATAAATCCAGCCTCGTGGTGAACGCCACCACCAAGTCGGGCCTCGGTTCGCGCCCGTTCGGAACGCTCGAGGGAACGGCCGGGTCCTTCGGGACGTACGGCGAGAACGCCACCTTTGGTTTTGGATCACCCACCTTGGGCGAGTTCCTCGCCGTTGACGGCATCCGCACCGGCCATTTTCTCGACACGCCGGAGTACCTGCCGATCCACGATATCGGGAACAATGAAACGATCTTCGACCGAATGGACTACCAGCCAGGACACGACGCATTCCACTTGAATCTGTTTACAGTCCGCAACTGGTTTGAGGTGCCGAACAGCTACGATCAGTTGAGCCAGGATCAAAAGCAGCGGGTACTCACCTGGAACATCGCGCCTGGTTACCAGCGCATGTTCGGCACAACCACGCTTCTCTCGGCAAACTTGTTTGCCAGGCGTGACCAGGTGAACTACTACGCCAGCCGTAACCCCTTCGACGATACGCCGGCTACTGAATCGCAAACGCGCTTTCTCACGAACCTGGGCGGAAAAGTCGATGTTTCGCGTGTCCAGGGGCACCACACCCTGAAACTGGGCGTGCAGATCCAGCAAACCCGCCTCCTCGAAAACTTTTCCCTCGGCATTACCAACCCGCTATTTAACCCCGTCTGCCTGAATGACTCGGGTCAGGGCTTGGCACTTCCGGAAATCACCGATCCTTCGATGTGCAGCGGCGTGAATCCTTCCTACGTTCCCAACCCCAGTTTGCTGGCGGGACTGGTGCCCTACGATCTTACCCGCGGCGGAAATTACTTCCTGTTTCATGGCGCCGACAACATCAGCCAGTACGCCGCATACTTCGCGGATGAAATCCGCTTAAAACATCTGGTGATTAACGTGGGCATGCGCGAGGACCAATACAGCGGCATTATCTCGAAAAACGGCATCCAGCCGAGACTGGGCCTCTCGTACGTGCTGCCAACGAACACCGTTTTGCGCGCGGCTTACTCTCGTACCTTCGAGACGCCGTTCAACGAAAACCTGCTTCTTTCGAGCGCTACTGGCTCCGGCGGACTGGCCCAGACCATCTTCGGCGCCAATGCCAGTATTCCCATCGAGCCGGGCTTCCGCAACCAGTTCAACGGCGGGCTACAGCAGAAGATCGGCGCTTACCTGATGTTCGATGCCGATTACTTCTGGAAATTCACGCATAACGCCTATGATTTCGACGTCCTGTTCAACACGCCCATCACGTTCCCGATTGCCTGGCACAATTCGAAGTTGGACGGGGTCACCGGGCGTCTGAGCACATCCAATATCCACGGCCTCCAGGCGTATCTGACCTTCGGCCACACACGGGCACGCTACTTCCCGCCCGAAAACGGCGGTTTGATTTTCCAAGGCACGGCGAATGTGGGCGGCGTGTTTCGCATCGATCACGATCAGGCGTACCAGCAAACCGCCAACTTCCGCTACCAACGCGGCAAGACCGGTCCTTGGGCCTCGTTTATCTGGCGCTACGATAGCGGACTGGTCGTCACCGGCGTACCGGATGTGGCCGCGGCGCTTTTGCTCACACCCGCGCAGCAGGTGGACATCGGCTTCTCCTGCAATGGCGTAATGGCGACCTTCGAGCAGCCGATCCGGACGTGCACCGGCACCGGACGCTCCACCTTGCTCAGGCTGCCCCAGACGGGTACCGAGAACAACGATCACAACCCGGACCGCGTGAATCCCCGCAACTTATTCGATGTCGCGCTGGGCCATGACCGTTTATGGAGCAGCGAACGCGGCCACGTCACACTGCAATTCACGCTCACGAATCTTACCAATCACGTAGCGCTTTACAATTTCTTGTCTACGTTTAGCGGAACGCACTTCGTCGCACCGCGGACGTATCAGGCTACGCTTGGATATGTGTTCTAGTGGTCTGGGTCACAAATAACGAGGCTATTTCTCCCGCCTTCCGTGGGGCAGACCGTCGTCTTTCGCGGTCTGCCAGGGCGTGCGAAGCGCGCGCGTCGACAGACGACAACAACCGATCGTATGTCCCACAGCGTTAAACAGCAGTCTGCATGGCGCACTACGTGCCGCTCGTCAAATCCAGCTTTGGTCAAACTGAGAGATCCTCTTCGTGAGCCTTTCCCAGACGCACGCAAGCCATGGAGCGACCGGCGCGCTGCTACTTTACCAGGTTCGATGATTTGCCGGCGAAGTCCAGCACCCAGGTAGGAAAGATCCCAAGAAAGAGCGTGCCGACGGCCGGCACAATCAGCGCTGCGCTCAGGCCGGGCGAGAGCGGCTCGGCATTCGTCGCCGCTTCGCTCGGCTCGTGCATGTACATCATCACCAGGATGCGCAGATAGTAATACGCCGCCACGGCGCTGTTGAGCAGCCCCAGCACTGTCAGCCAGACCAAATGAGATTCCAGCGCGGCTTTGAAGATATAGAACTTGCCGAAAAAACCTCCGGTGAGCGGCACGCCGATCAACGAGAGCAGAAAGATGGTCAGCATGGCGGCCGTCATCGGCTGCTTCTGGCCAAGACCTGCGAAATCGTCCACGCTTTGATACCGTTCGCCCTTTCCGGAAAGATGGCTGACAACGGCGAACGCGCCGATGTTCATGAAAGCGTATGCCGCAAGATAGAACATGGCGGCCGCCGTGCCGACATCGGAACGTGCCGTCAACGCGACCAGCACATAGCCGGCATGGGCGATCGAGCTATAGGCCAGCAAGCGTTTGACGTTCGATTGCAAAAGCGCCGCGAAGTTTCCGATGGTCATCGAAAGCAGCGCGGAGATCCAGACCAGCGGGACCCAGCTATTGCCGAGCGGCTCAAAGGCGGTCATGAAAATGCGCAGGAAAATCGCGAACGCCGCGGCTTTCGGTCCCGCGGAGAGAAACCCCGTAACCGGCGTGGGCGCGCCTTGATAGACATCTGGCGCCCAAATCTGAAACGGGGACGCTGACACCTTGAACGCCAGCCCCACAAACATCAACGCTGCGGCCACTCCAACAAATACAGGCGAGGGTCCATTTGCGCTCGTAATCGCGGACCGTACCATCGTCAGGTTGACGCTGCCGGTGGCCCCGTAGATCAGAGCCACACCGTACAGGAAGAAGGCTGTGGCGAATGAGCCCAGCAGGAAATATTTCAGGGCGGCTTCGTTGGCGCGTTTATCGTCGCGCAGATACCCGGCCAGCACGTAGCTCGCGATGGACGAAATCTCGAGGCCGATGAAGATCATGATCAGTTCGTTGGCCGAAACCATCACACACTGCCCGGCAATCGAGAACAGCAGCAAAGCGTGATATTCGCTGGTCTCAGCATCCTGGCGGGCCAGGAAGCCGTACGACGGCAGAATGGTCAGGATCCCAACTCCAATCACGAGCACGCGGAAGAACGTGGCGAAGCCATCTATGATCAGCATGCCGCCGAATGCCGGGCCGGCTTCCGAATAAGCCGCTACGGAAGCGATGAGCGCAGCCACCAGGGCCAACAGGCTCAGCCCGCCAAACCAGCCGGAAGAACGGCGATTGATGATCGGATCGAGCAGCATCAAGACCGTGCCCATTACAGTGAGGATGATTTCGGGCAGGAAGCGGACCAGATCGCCCGCGTTCACGAAGGAGCTAACGGGCACGAGCCACCTCCACATTGCGCCGCAGCTCCACGCGGAAGGGCACGTTGATTTGCGCCTGATCGAGCACGCGCGCGGTGGCCTTGGTCACGGGCGGCAGGAAGCTCTGCGGATAAACGCCCATCCACACCATCATCGCGATCAGCGGAACCACCACTGCCCACTCGCGCAAATTCAGATCCGTAATATGGTGGCTCACGTTCTCCGTCACGTTGCCGTAGAAAACCCGCTGGTACAGCCAGAGCATGTAGCAAGCGGAGAGAATGACGCCAATCGCCGCGAAGATCGCCCACGTGTAGTTCGTGATCGCGGTGCCCTGCAGCACCATGAACTCGCCCACGAAATTGTTGAGCGTGGGCAGCCCGATGCTGGCCAGCGTCGTAATCAGGAATACAGTGGAAAGCCACGGAGCTACGGTGGCCACACCGCCATAATCGGCGATGGCCAGGGAGTGGTTGCGTTCATATAACAGGCCGACCAAAACGAACAACGCTCCCGTCGAGATCCCGTGGTTCAGCATCTGATACACCGCGCCATCCATGCCGAGCTGGGTAAAGGAGAAGATTCCCAGAACCACGAAGCCCAGGTGACTGACCGACGAATACGCCACCAGCTTCTTCATGTTCGGCTGCACCAGCGAGACCAGAGCTCCGTACACAATGCCGATGATGGCGAGCACTACGATCCACGGCGCGCAGCTCCGGGCGGCGCTCGGAAACAGCGGCAGGCAATAGTGCAGGATTCCGAACGTGCCCATCTTCAGCATGACGGAAGCGAGCATGACCGAGCCGGCCGAAGGCGCTTCCACGTGTGCGTCGGGAAGCCACGTGTGTAGTGGGAACAGCGGAACCTTGATGGCGAAGGACACGAAAAACGCCAGGAACAGGAGCATCTGCTCGGTGGGCGCGAACATCAGGCGGCCATTCGAGAGCATCTGCAAAATGGCCGGGTAACTAAAGGTGCCGGCGCGGTTGTACAGATAAATGATCGCAGCCAGCATCAGCACCGAGCCCGCCATGGTGAACAGGAAGAACTTCACCGCGGCGTAAATGCGGCGCTCGTGTCCCCAGATGCCAACCAGGAAGTACATCGGAACCAGCGAAACTTCCCAGAACACGTAAAACAGAAACAGGTCCTGCGCGATGAACACGCCCACCAGGCCGAATTCGAGCAATAGCAGGAACGCGAAAAATTCTTTCACCCGGTGCTGGATGTAGCGCCACGAGATCAACACGCAGATGGGCGTGAGAAAGGTAGAAAGCATCAGCAGCCACAAGCTGACACCATCTGCCGCAATGTAGAAGTGGATGGTGGGCGAGGCGATCCACGGTAAATCGACAGCGAACTGTTCGCCTGCGGCGCCGCGATCGAACGTGAACGGCAGGCCGAGGGAAACGACGAAGATCGCGAGCGAGCTGATGAGCGCCCAGTTGCGGCTGCCCTGCGGCGAAGACCTCGGAACCGCGAGTGCGACCAGAAACGCCACCAGCGGCAGGAAGAGAATGATGGACAGCAGATTCACCGGATGCCTCCCGCCATGCCCATCGCCACAATCAGCAGGACCGATCCGAACAGCACCCAGGCGGCGTAGCTGCGGATATTGCCGGATTGCAGCAGCCTGAGGACGCTGCCCGCATCTTTCGACCGCGCCCCGATTCCATTTACGATGCCATCGATCAATCCGGCGTCCATGCCCTTCCAGAGCACTATGCTCGAACCTTCGACAGTCGGGTTCACCACCGTGGCGTCGTAGAACTCGTCGATGAAGTACTTGTTGTAGACCAGAGTGTAGAGGCCTTTCATGCTTCCAGCCAGCGAATCGGCCATACTGGGCTTCAGTACGTACATCCAATAGGCAATGAGGATACCGAGAAGGCCGGCCGCCACGGAAATGAGCATCAGTGTCGTGTTCTCGGCTTCTTCTCCGGCGGGAAATACTCCCTTGAGGAAGTTGGGGACGTTAAACAGGAATCCGCCAGCCAGCGACAAGAACGCCAGGATCGTGAGCGGAACCATCATGACGGGCGGCGATTCGTGGATGTGGTGTTCATTCCCGCGGTACTCGCCAAAAAATGCCATGAACATCGCGCGCGAGACGTAGAACGCGGTGATCCCAGCGGTCACCGTTCCCAGCCAATAGATCCAGGGGTATTGCTGAGCCGCAGCCACGAGAATCGCATCCTTGCTGAAGAAGCCCGATGTACCCGGCACCCCGGAAATCGCTATCCAGGCGAAGAACATCGTCCAGAATGTCCATGGGATCTTCTTGCGCAGTCCGCCCATGTTGCGCAGGTCCTGTTCGCCCGAAAGCGCGTGGATCACGGCGCCCGAACCGAGGAACAGCAGAGCCTTGAAAAACGCATGCGTCACCAGGTGCCAGATACCTGCCGAAAACGCACCCACGCCGACGCCCACGAACATGTATCCCAGCTGCGAGACCGTGGAGTAGGCAAAAACCTTCTTGATATCGTTCTGCGTGATGCCGATCGTGGCAGCGAAAAACGCAGTGGCGATGCCGATGACAGCGATCACTTCCATGGCGACGGGCGCGTGGGTATAGATCGGCCACGCGCGCGCGGTCATATAAACGCCCGCAGTCACCATGGTCGCCGCGTGGATCAGCGCCGATACCGGCGTGGGACCGGCCATGGCATCAGGAAGCCAAACGTACAGCGGAATCTGCGCCGATTTGCCGGCCGCTCCCACCATCAGCAGAATTCCGATTACCGTGAGGACGTCTTGCGGCGTACCCGCTGCCCGCTGGAAGACCGCCGCGAAATCCAGCGTTCCGAAATTCTTCACGATGTAGAACATCGCCAGCGAAAAGCCGAAATCGCCAATGCGGTTTACGATGAACGCTTTGTTGCCGGCGTCGGTCGCGAATTGCTTATCGAAGTAGAAGCCGATCAGCAGGTAGCTGCACAGTCCGACGCCCTCCCAGCCCACGAACAGCACCAGGAAGTTCTCCGCCAGCACCAGCACCAGCATGAAAAACATGAACAGGTTGAGGTACGCGAAGAACCGGTAGTAGCCGCCATGGTGCGGCCCGTGTTCGTGCGCCATGTAGCCGATCGAATAGATGTGGATGAGCGAACCGATACCGGTGACCACCAGCAGCATGACGACCGTGAGCCGATCGACCGCGAAATCCGCATTCACACTGAAGGCGCCGCTCTGAATCCAGGTGAAGTAGTGCTCGACGTAAGGCGTGCTCAAATCGCCCAGGCCGACGATCGTCTTCAGCACCCAGGCAAAGGAGAGCACCACGCTGCCGATCGCGAACAGATTCACCAGGGCTTTGGAAAAGCGCTGGCCAAAGATGCCGTTGATCACGAACCCGGCGAACGGGAGGATGGGTATGAGCCAGAGTTGCATGCTAGTTGTTCACCGCCGAGACGCCCGATTCGGGTAAACGCCGGCGCAAAGAAGAAAGGGCTGCGGCGGCCGCGTGCCGTTTGTAGTTTTGCATCGCTCCATCGTCTCCAAGCACTCCAGCGCCTTTAGTTCCTAAAACTCTGCATCGGCGTTTACCCGTTTCTGGCGTCTCGGCGGTGATCATCATCAGTTCTTCATCGAATCCAATTCATCCACATTCAGCGTCGAGCGATTCTTGAACACGGTCAAGATAATCGCCAGCCCCACGGCGGCTTCCGCGGCAGCCACCACCATCACAAAGAAGGTGAACAGGTGGCCGTTCACCTGCTTGTATTGGTACGAGAACGTGACAAAGCTCAGGTTCACTGCGTTGAGCATCAGCTCAATCGACATGAACACGGTGATGATGCTGTGGCGAAACAGGAACCCCGCCACGCCCAGCACGAACAGAATCGCGCTCAGCGTGAGATACCACGAGATCGGAACGCTCGTCATCATCGTTCTAGTCCATTTCCTTTCGCGCCAGAACGATGGCGCCGAGGATCGCGATCAGGATCAGCAGCGAGGTCACTTCGAAAGGCAGCAGATAAGTGGTGAAGAGCGCCTGGCCAACGGCCTTCGCCGTGCCTCCCGTGAAACCGCCGAAATGCACGGTAACGGTTTGCGGGAAGAGGCGCTCCACCAGAAATGCCAGGAGACCGAGCAGCGCAATGAGCAAAGGCACTCCCAACACTTGCACCATGTAGGAGCGGCCACGCTTAGCCTCAGCGCCGGCGTTGAGCAGCATGATCACAAAAATGAACAGCACCATGACCGCGCCGGCATACACGATCACCTGCGCCGCCGCGATGAACTCGGCGCCCAGCAACAAATAAAGCACAGCCAGCGAACCCATGACGCCGATCAGCGACACCGCGCTTGAAATGGGATGCGTCTGCACCACCACGTTGATGGCGGCTACTACCGCGATGATCGCGAAGATCAGAAAGAGGACGACGTCCATTCAGGCGATTCTCACTCTTGCGAAGCCCGCTTCAAGAAACCCAGGCGACCATCAAGCTGGTCACCAGCATATTTACCATGGCGATCGGAAACAGAAATTTCCACGCGAAGCCCATCAATTGGTCATAGCGGAACCGCGGCAGAGTCCCGCGAATCCAGATGAAAACGAATAGTAAGAAACCGGTTTTGGCGAGGAACCAGAAAAGCGGCAGCAGCCAGCTCTGCACGATAGGCGCAAGAAACACAGCCGCGATGATCAGGAAGATGACGCCGAACCCACCGAACGTGTATCGGTCTTTCAGCCGCGGCGGGTTCGCAGCGTGATAGAGCGACGTCAAGCCGGCGATCAGGAAGATGATACTAGGCACAAGGCTGGAGCCGTACGCGGCCGGCCAGGGAGCCTCCCACCCGCCCAGGAACAGCAGCGTCGCCATGCAGCACACCGTCACCATGTTCAGGTATTCGGCCATGAAAAACGCCGCAAATTTCATGCTGCTGTATTCCGTGTGAAAGCCGGCCACCAGCTCGTTCTCCGCCTCGGGCAGATCGAACGGAATGCGGTTGGTTTCGGCGAATGCCGCAATCATGAAAATGATGAAGGCGAATATCTGCGGGAATGGCAGACGTAGAATGTTCCATCGCAGAATGCTGCCCGCCTGAGTGTTCACCAGCTCCCGCAGGCTGAGAGTGTTCGAGAGCAGCAAGGGCGAGGCGATGGCCAATGCCAGTGGCAACTCGTAACTGACCATCTGCGCCGAACTACGCAAGCCGCCCAGCAGTGCGTATTTATTGTTCGAAGCCCACCCCGCCAGCGCAACGCCATAAACACCCATCGACGAAACCGCCAAAATGAAGAGCACGCCGATATTCAGATCGGTGAGCTGCATGAAGGTTGGGTATCCAACCACTTCAATGCGCGGGCCGAACGGGATCACCGCAATCGAAAGCAGCGCCATCGCCACCGCGATAAACGGCGCGAACAGGTAGAGCGGCTTGTTCACATACGACGGCATCATGTCTTCCTTCGTGATCAACTTGATGACGTCGGCCAACGGCTGCAGCAACCCATGGGGCCCCACGCGGTACGGACCGGGCCGCACCTGGATGTGCGCGATCACCTTGCGCTCCACCCACTGCAAGTACGCAACCGCGGTTAGCAACACGAACGCGATGACCGCGAGCTTGATCAGGGTGATGACAATGAACGCGTCCATTAGCGGGTTGTACGGCTTTCTATGACGGAGTTCAGTACCTTAGAATAGCGCCCCAAAGTTCCCGAAGCGAACAGCCCGTTGTGATCGGATTGCACCAGGTCCGGGCGGCTCTCCACCGGGATGCGTCCGTTGAGCGGCGTGGTCTGCGCGGCGCCCGTGGCAATCACTGGAGCTGGAATCTCATAACCGCGCACGTGCTGGCGGATCTCTTCGAACACGACGTCTGATTTCCACGGCCCTAACGCAGCCGCCACGCCCATGTCGCGCGCGATGAAGCCCATGATTTCCAGATCCGGTTTCGCGCCCATTGTGTTCACAGCACGCTTCAAGCGCTGGACTTCGCCGGTGACGTTGGTGACCGTGCCGGCTTTTTCGTAAGCGCAGGCAGCGGGCAGAACCACATCGGCCTGCTGGGCCGTCTCAGTGAGGAACATGTCCTGAACCACAAGGAACCCGGCCTTTCGCGCCAATCCGTTCTTAAACGGATTGGAACCCACCACCCACAGCACACTCAAATTCGCGGCCAGCATTTGACCGATGCGCATGCCCGGCTGCCCCGATGGCTGGTAGCCCGGAAGCAGTTCCGGCGTCAAACCCATATCGACGGCGCCGCGCGAATTCGAATCATCCACCAGGCAAACGTATTTTACGGGGATGCCCAGCGATTCGCCGAACTCCACCAGTTGGCGGACATCGTCGCCTTTGACCGAATCGTCGAACAGGATCGCCAGTTCCCGCTCAGCCTTGAGTTTCCCGCGCAGCGATTCGTAATCGGCGCCTCGCACCACCGCCGTGGCGTAATTGTCTTCCCGCACCGGCTGCGGCGTGACTGCGTAGATGTGCGCCTGGTGGTGCCGGTAGTTGGCGCGGATCTGGTAAGAGAGCAGCGGATGCTCGAGCGCCAGGTCGGCGCCCACAACCAGGATGGCTTCCCCGTCATACAGATCGGCAACCGTGGCCAGCTTGTCGGTTTGGCCGCGCAGCGCGTCGAGGAGCGTGACTACATCGCCCGTCCGGTGGTGGTCGATACTGTTGGTGCGCAGCACTTCGCGCGCGAATTTCTGCAAATAGTAATTCTCTTCGTTGGTGGTATGGTTGGAGCCAATCACGCCGAAGGTGCCGCCATCGGCCAGCGTCTGGTTGAACTTCTGCGCCACCGTTTCGAGCGCCTGCGCCCACGACGTTTCTTCCAGCTTGCCATTCACCTGCACCAACGGCCCCTGCAACCGGTCGGGATGATCATAGAAATCGAATCCGTAACGCCCCTTGATGCACAGAAACTCGCCATTGATGCCGGAACGGTCGCGATTGTTGCCGCGGATGATACGGTCGTTGCGCGTGCCCAGCGTGGTCTTGCAGCCATCGGCGCAATGCGTGCAGATGGTGCCGACGTGGGTCATCTCCCATGGCCGCGTCTGGTAGCGGTACGCGCCGCTGGTCAGCGCACCCACCGGACAGATGTCGATGCAGGCCCCGCACTCATCGCACTCGAGGTGGTCGCCGTGATTCGGCGCGATCTCCGAAACCACGCCGCGGTTGATCACACCCAACGCCTTGACGCCCATCCCTTCGTCGCAGATGCGCACGCAACGGTAGCACAGGATGCAGCGCGGCGCGTCGAAGAAGACCACCGGCGAATACTGCTTCTCAGGCGTGTGGACTTTCTCTTCGGTGAAGCGGCTCTCGCCCACGCCGTAGCGGAAGGTCATGTCCTGCAATTCGCATTCGCCGCCCTTGTCACAAACGGGGCAATCCAGCGGATGGTTGGTGAGCAGGTATTCGAGCATGTACTTGCGCGCTTCGGCAACCTGCTTGGTTTCCGTCCGCACCACCATGCCTTCAGCCACCGCAAGCGTGCACGCCGTTTGCAGCTTCGGCATCTTCTCGACTTCGACCAGGCACATGCGGCACGCGGCCTGCAGCGTCAGCCCTTCGTAGTAGCAGAACGCAGGCACCTCGATGCCCATCCGCTTGGCCACGTCGATCACCAGCGTTCCAGGCGCGGCCTGCACGTCGCGGCCGTCAATCGTCAGTTTTACCGGATCTGCCATGTCCACCTGTGTTCTCTTGTGGGGCGGACGATCGCCTCTTGTCGTCTGCCGCGGACGCCGCCGGTAGTACTCATGCCGGCACCATATGCCGTGCATGCTCGAACGGGCACGGCCTGCCATTGAGATGATCCTCAAACTCCTGCCGGAACTTCTCCACGATGGAGGTGGTCGGCAACGACGCCGCATCGCCGAGCGGGCAGAAGGTCCGCCCCAGCATATTGCGCGATACATCGCCGATCAGGTCGATATCGCTGCGCGTCCCGCCACCCTCATGGAAGCGCGTCAGTAGCTTGCGCAGCCAGGCCGTACCCTCGCGGCACGGAATGCACCAGCCGCAACTCTCGTGCGCGTAGAACCGGATGATGCGCAGCGCCGCCTTCACCATGCAGGTATCTTCATCCATGATGACCACACCGCCCGAGCCCAGCATCGACTTGCGCGCGGCCATGGAATCGTAATCCATCGTCGCCCCCTGGCATTCCTCCGCCGTCAGGATGGGGCACGAGGAGCCGCCTGGAATAAACGCCTTGAGCTTCTTGCCATTCCGCATGCCGCCGCCCACCTCGTTGATCATCTTCATCACCGGGAAGCCGAGCGTCAACTCGTACACACCGGGTTTGTTGATATGCCCCGTGAGGCAGGTCAGCTTGGTGCCACCGGCTTTGGGCACTCCCAAATCGGCGAACGCCTTGCCGCCGTCGCGGATGATGGCCGGCACCGCGCAATACGTCTCGACGTTATTGAGAATTGTGGGGCATTGGAAGGCGCCTACCACCGCGGGAAACGGCGGCCGAATGCGCGGAATCCCGCGCTTGCCCTCGAGCGATTCCAGCAGCGCCGATTCTTCGCCGCACTCGTACGCGCCTGCGCCTGTATGCGTGTACAGATCGAAATCGAAACCGGTGCCCTGAATGTTCTTTCCCAGCCAGCCTTTTTGATAAGCCTCGCCGATCGCCTGATCCATCACCTCGATCAGGTAGCGATACTCGCCGCGGATGTAGATCCAACCCGCATGCGCATCCACTGCCAGGCCGGCAATCAGAACGCCCTCGATCAACTGATGGGGATCGTACTCCATCAGAAGCCGGTCCTTACAGGTGCCGGGCTCGCTTTCGTCAGCGTTGACGACGATGTACTTCGGCTTGGGCGAATTGCGCGGCACGAAGCTCCACTTCATCCCCGTTGGAAATCCGGCGCCCCCGCGTCCTCGCAAATTCGAGATCTTGACTTCCTCGATGATCTGCTCAGGCTTCATGCCCGCGGCTTTGCTGAACGCCTTGTAGCCGTCGGTCGCCAGGTAGGTATCGATGGACGCCGAGTTCGGCATCCCGAAGCGGCGGGAAAGGACTCGCGTCTCGAGCGGGCTGGGTTCGTTATAGAGCATAGTAAGGCCTGTTTTCACCGCCGAGGCGCGGAGACGCAGAGGCAGGGCAGATAGTGGCGTGCGCGTGACGCACCCGGCGAGGATCACGAAAAGAAAGCCCGAGCTGACGTAAAGACCCGTTCCAGCACTTGTTCCCTCTGCCTCCTCGGCGCGCCAACCCGATAAAGCAGACGTCCGCCACAAACTTCTCCGCCCCCTTTATTCTTAGGACTCGGCGTCTCTGCATCTCGGCGGTGATCATTGCTTCCTCAACCCATCCAACAACTGATCCAACTGCTCGGGCGTCACGAAATGATGGAACTCGTAGTTCACCTGGATCGCGGGCGCCCAGGAACACGCCCCAATGCACTCCACTTCTTCGAGCGAGATCCTCCCGTCGGCCGTTACCTCTTTGTGGCCGATGCCCAACTTTTCACACGCCTGCTCCCACAGCTTGTCGCCATCCCACAGCAGGCAACTGATGTTGGTGCAGATCTGGACGTGGTACTTCCCCATGGGCTTCTTGTGCAGCATGGAGTAGTACGAAAGCACCTCGTTCACCTGCAGCGCGGTGACGCCAACCCGCTTCGCCACCTCTTCAATCAGTTCGTCCGAGACGTGTCCCACCTCGTCCTGGCCGTATAGCAGCATCGGGATCATCGCCGAGCGCTGCCTGCCGGGCGGATAGCTCTCGAGGAGCTTGGCGAATCGTGCCTCAGTCTCTGGAGAAAAAGTCATGTTATCGAGCCGCTCGCCGCCTGACCTGTCCTCGACCCCTCATCGGTCCGTGTCCCCTAAAACGAAATCCATGCTGCCGATCGAAGCGATCACATCCGCGATCAGAATGCCCTCCACCAGCTTGGGCACCGCCTGGAGATTGCCGAAACTCGGCGTCCGCATGTACACGCGGTACGGCTTGGTGGTGCCATCACTGATCATGTAGTACGCCAATTCCCCGCGCGGCGACTCGATGATCTGGTAGACCTCGCCCTCCGGCACCCGGAAGCCTTCCGTCACAATCTTGAAATGATAGATGAGCGCTTCCATCTGCGTCTTCATCTTTTCGCGATCGGGAAGCACCACGTGCTGGTCCTCGGCCTTCCACGGACCTGACGGCATTCCCTCCATCGCTTGCGTGATGATGCGGGCGCTCTGCCGCATCTCTTCGATGCGCACCTGGTAGCGCGCGTACACGTCGTTTTCGGTGCGCGTGGGCACTTCGAAATCAAATTTGTCGTAGCTCGAGTATGGCCTGTCTTTGCGGGCGTCGATCCTCAAACCCGCCGCTCGCAGCATGGGCCCGGTAATTCCCAGATCGAGCATATCTTCGAGCGAGATGAATCCCACACCGCGCGTCCGCCCGATCCAGATTCGGTTGTTAGTCAGCAGGTTCTCGTACTCATCCACGCGGCTTGGAAAAACGTCGATGAACTTCTTTACCCGCTGATACCAACCTCTCGGCGGCTCCAGCGCCAGTCCGCCGATACGGAAGTAGCTGGTCATCATGCGCTGTCCCGAGAACATCTCGAAGATGCGCAAAATATCCTCGCGCTCCCGGAAACAGTAGAGGAATACGCTCATCGCGCCGATATCGATGGCGTGCGTTCCCAGCCATACCAGGTGGCTGTTGAGGCGCGTCAGCTCCGTCAGCATCACGCGCATCCACTGAGCCTGCGGCGGAATCTCCAACTGGAGCAGTTTTTCCGCAGCCAGGCAGTAGCAGAGGTTATTAGAGAGCGGGGCCAGGTAGTCCACGCGATCGGTCAGGGTCACGCCCTGCTGATAGAACTTCTGCTCGAACTCTTTTTCGATGCCGGTGTGCAGATAGCCGATGTCGGGCTGGCATTTGGTGATGATTTCGCCATCCAACTCGATCAGCAAGCGCAGCACGCCGTGCGTCGAAGGATGCTGCGGCCCCATGTTCAGGATCATGCGGCGCGGCTGGCCCTCTGCAGGCTCCGTCTCCAGAGTCGCGACAAATCGGCCGGGGACTTCTGCTTCGCTCATAGCTACATCCTGTATCCGGTCACGGGATAGTCTTTCCGCAACGGGTATCCTTCCCAATCGTCCGGCATCATGATGCGGCGGAGGTCCGGGTGGTTGAGAAACTGAATGCCAAACAGATCGAATACTTCCCGCTCGTACCAGTTGGCCGAACGCCAGACGGAAGTGACCGATTCGATGACCGGGTCGGTTCCCGGCAAGCGGCATTTCAAACGCAGCCGCTCGTGCCGTTCGATCGAGTGGAGATGGTATACCACTTCGAAGCGCGGCTCAGCCGGGTAGCGATCCACGGCTGTCACCGAGCTGAGGCGAATAAACTTCCGTTCGTATTTGAGGAATCCGCACACGCTCACGATCTTCGAGTGTGCGATCTCCAGCGTCAGCTCACCCAGGTCGTAATGCCCGCCGGTGAGCGCGTCCCGATCGAACGAATCCACCGCCGCGGCGAGGGCGTGTTCCCGCAAATGGTCCGGTATCATTTCGAATCGTTACCGCTTGGCGCTGGTACGGTCTTGCTGCGACCAATCCAAAGCGCCCTTCTTCCAAATGTAAAAGAACCCGGAGAGGATCAGCACCACGAAGATCAGCATTTCCACAAATCCGAACCACTTCAAGTCGCGGTACACCACCGCCCACGGATAAAGAAAAATCGCTTCGATGTCGAACACGATGAAGAGCATCGCCACCAGGTAAAATTTGACGCTGAAGCGGCTGCGCGCGTCGCCGGTGGGCGTAATGCCCGATTCGTACGGCGTGTCCTTAATCTTGTTCCGAACTTTTTTCCCGAACACGTAAGAGATTATGATGAGCGCCGCCGCAATCACCACCGCCAACAGGCCCTGCACCAGGACAGGGAAATAGATTTCGGGATACGAGTCAGGCATTGTTGTTTACGGGGATACGAGGCTCAAAGATTGACTATAATGGTTGCAAAACAAGGGTGTCAACCGATCGATGCTCATAGAGATCGTCCTCAACGGCGAACCCCGCACAGCCCCCCAAGGACAGACTGTGCTCGGGCTCGTCGAACAGCTCCGCTTGGACCCGTCGCGGATCGCGGTCGAACTCGACCGCCGGATCGTCAAGCAGCCTCGGTGGGCCGATACGGTTTTGCATCCGGGCGCTGAGGTCGAAGTAGTGCAATTTGTGGGCGGCGGTTAGCCCGTTTCCCCGGGCGGGTAAACGCGCCTTACGCAAAACTGCGAATCGCCCCTGCTTCATCTTCGTGAACATCGAAGACGGTGTACAGCTTGGTGATCTGTAACAGGTCCTTAACCCGCTTGGTGAGGTTCAGCAGCTTCAACTGACCGCCGCTGTTGGTTACCGTCGTGAAACCCGAGACGAGCTCGCCGATGCCGGAGCTATCGATGTACGAGACATCACCCAAATTGAGCAGGATCTTCTTCTGGTTCTTCCCAACCATTTCGCGCAAGGCATCGCGCAACGCGCTGGAGCCTTCCCCGAGGGTGATCCGCCCCGCCACGTCCACCACGCTCACGTCGCCTACCTGCCGTGTATTCAACTTTACACTCACTGAAATGCCTCCCTCATGAAGCTGCCAGGCGGCTGAAAAGCGGTCGCCTGCCTTGCTGAACTCAAAAACCCTATTTGGAAACCATGTACTTGACCATGACGAATTCCGTCCCGCCGGGCTCCAGACGGTTGATCTGCAGCTCGTCCATGAACGATCGGATCAAGAAGATTCCCCGTCCCGAGCCCCGCAGAAGATTCTCCTCTTCCAGCGGATTGGGCACCTCTTCATAATCGAAGCCCTCACCCTCGTCGGCGATCCGAATCGTAAATCGTTCCGAGTTCTTTGCCACGGAAAAGCGAACCTTCTTATTAGCGTTGTACCGATTGCCATGGACTACTGCGTTTACCACGGACTCGCGCACCGCCATTCCAATTTTCAACAAATCCTCTTCACCGAAGCCCGCCCTTTGCGCTACCCCGACCGCAAGCTCCTCGGCATGATCGACACTGTCCAAAGTCGAATCGAGAAACCGTTCGACGGTCTCCGATTCGTGCCGCGCTGGATCTCTCATACCGAAGGGCCGACCCGCGTAACTCAGGCCAAGTGGAATGGTTAGAATAAAGTACCCCTGCTGCCAAAGTCAAGGAAGTGGGCGCGGTTTCAACCGCCGCCGGTCGCCCCAGCCGCTGCGGGCCGGCACTATGCGCTCAACCTCGGCAGGAATTTCAGCGCGTTCCCGCGCTCGATTCCGCGCAGTTCCTCGGCGCTCAGGCCGGAGCTTTCAAGGCCTTGCCGGTGCTTCGCCGCATCGCCCCCGAAGGGGTAGTCAGTGCCGAACACGATTTGCGAGACGCCCGCAATCGCTTTCAACGCCTGCATCTGCACGAGATTGCTGGACATCGCCGTATCGTAGTAGAAGCGCCGCAAATGATACAACCGGGAATTGGGCTCCGGCGTCCGGCTCAGGACTCCGTTGAGCGTATCGGCCCCGCCGATCCCCAGCCGGCCGATTACCGCGGGCATCGTCCCGCCACCATGCGAGAAAATGAATTTGACGTCAGCGTAACGAGTGGCCGAATTGGTCACCAGCAGGCTGAGGATCGTCCGGGCCGTGTCCGTGGGAAACTCGAGCGTCGTGGGATTCACATCGGGCCACAGGTCTTGGCAGCAGGGCGCGTCGATCGGATGCGTGTAGACCACCGCCTTGCGCCGGTTCAGTTCGTCCAGTACCGGCCGGAATTGCGCATCGCCAAGCCAGTGGCTGCCATAGCTCGTCAGGATTCCCACACCGTCGGCCTTGAGCGTATCGAGCGCATACTCGATCTCGCGCAGGCTTTCGTCGATGAGCGGCAACGGTAGCAGCGCGAACAGGCCGTAGCGCCCTTTGTAGTCGGACACCATCCGCGCGCCAAACTCGTTCATTTCGCGGGCCAGTTTGCGCGCTTCCTCTTTGTCTCCGAACCAAACGCCAGGCGAGGTGACCGAAAGCATCGCAGTGGCCACACCCTGCTTATCCATTAACTCGATGTCTTTAGCTGGCGAGTAATTCGTCCACAGGCCAAGCGGAAAATAGCTGGTCAGCCCTTCCACTTTGTGGCCCTGCTTGGACTGCAGGGTTTTCAGAAAGTCCGGCGAGACGAAATGGTGATGAACGTCGATGATGCCCGGACTGGCGGATGCCGTCTGGCCCAACGCCCGTTGGCTTAGCCAGGCACTCCCCGCGAGAGCAGCCACGCCCGACAAAAGGTCTCGTCGCGTGGTGCCGCGCGAATGGGCTCTCCGCTCGATTCTCACAATGGCGATGTCCTTGATCCTGTGAGGATATCACGGACAACGCGCTACGCCGACTGACCCAAGTTCGTGCTGACCTATGCCCCTACCATTGTGCGTAACTGACGGGCAATTTGGTTCAGCGTCGCCGCCTGTGCCGCCATTTGCTGGCTCGCGGCAGCCGTTTCTTGGGAGTTGGCTGCCGTAGCCTGAGTGATCTGGGCCATCTGCCCGATTACGCTCGAAATGCCTTCGATGCCTTGGGTCTGGTCGGAGCTGCTCACGCTCACCTCGTCCACCAGCACCTTCACCTTAGCCGTGCTTTCCGTAATCGAGCGGATCACTTCCGTCACCTGTTGGAGCCGGGTGCTTCCTTCATTCGACTTGCCAATCGAATCTTCGATCAGAGACGCTGTGTCCCGGGCGGCTTGTGCCGAGCGGTGCGATAAGTTGCGCACTTCCTCGGCCACCACCGCAAAACCCATGCCTGCTTCGCCCGCACGCGCCGCTTCCACGGCGGCGTTCAATGCCAGGATATTGGTCTGGAACGCGATCTCATCGATCGCCTTGATGATTTTCGAGATCTTCCCGCTGGATGACGTAATCTCTTCCATCGACGAAACCATCTGGTCGAGCGCTGCATTCCCGTCGGCTACTCGTGCGTCGACCGTGTCCATCAGATCAGAAGCATTCTTCGAGTTTTCTGTGTTCTTGCGCGTCATCGAGGTGACCTGCTCGCTCGATGCGGAGGCCTCCTGCATAGATGCCGACTGCTGGGCGGCGGCTTGCGCCAGCGATTGACTGGCCGTGGAAACCTGGGACGTTGCGGCGTGAATCTGGCCCGAGCCCTCGTTCAGTTCCGCTGCGATTCTTCGCAGGGTCCTGGCGATGCCGCGAACGATGACGATCATGGCCGCCACCACGATAAAAGCCGTGATGTTCATCAGGATGGCCGTCCACCGCGCGCTGCTCACCTTTTGCGCCCCGACATCGTTGCTGGTTTTGATGCGCTCGGTCACATCCTTCATCAGGTCGGCCGCCGCCTTTTCCATCGCGACACCGGCCGGTGCGCCTCGTTCGCGATAGATACCGGTTGCCTCATCGATCTTGCCCGTCGCGCAGAGCTCGGAAACCTCCCGGAAACATGCCACATGCTGTTCCACTTGCGATTCCAGAGTGCTGGTCAGCTCCCGGTCTTTTTCGTTCGCCAGAAGCGGCTTGATCTTCCCCAGCAGCTCCTGCTCGGTTTGATAGTATTTCGCGTAATCCTGCTGTTGTTTCGCCACGCCCTTCGTGTCGTTTTGCAATGTGAGCAGCAGAACCCCGCGTTGCCCGGTTCGCATGATATTGGCGGTCGCCTTGAGGTTGCCTGCCAGGGCCAACTCCGTGGTCAGTCCCGTTAGTTTTTGCAACTCGCCGCTTACCATGCCGAGCGAATGCAAGGAGGAAAACGTAAATCCCACCACCACCAGCAGCATGCTAACCGCGGCCGCCATCAGTTTCCGGCTAATTGTCCAGTTCGAGCCCATTACCGTCCTCTGTCTCTTGCTTTATCGGTAGTTGCTTCCTCTGCCACTAGATCAAACGCAGCTTTTTTCGGTACCGCCCATCGGCCGGCGCGCAAGCGTACCATATAGAATCGATGACTCTGGCCGACCGATGGGCCCGCCAACCGCAACAGCTTTGGCTGCGCAAGGCGCTTTTCCAGGTCCATCTGTGGACCGGCATCATCATCGGACTCTACGTCGTAGCCATTTGTGTCTCCGGCAGCGCCCTGGTCTTCCGCGACAGGATTTTCAAGTCGCTTCAGCCCAAGCCCAGGCTCGTCGCAGCCTCAGGACGCAGGCTAACCCCTCCCCAACTGCGCGCGGCTGCGCAAAGGGCGCACCCTGGCTACACCACTGGCTACGTTTTTCAAGCCAAGAACCGCAATCAAGCGGTCGTGATCTGGCTCGACCGCAAGGGAAGCTATATCCAGCGGCTCTTCGATCCATACACCGGCCAGGACCTGGGGCCCTCCGAACCACTGGCGCTTCGATCCCTCACCTGGCTGGCAGACCTGCATATCAATCTCCTCGCAGGCGAGCGCGGGCGCGATGCCAACGGCTATGCCGCCATCCTTTTTACCCTCTTGTCTTTGACGGGCGCAGTGATGTGGTGGCCGGGAGCCGCCAACTGGCGGCGCAGCCTCACCGCCGGCACGCGCAGCAACTGGAAGCGGTTCAACTGGGAATTGCACAGCATGATCGGCTTCTGGACGTTCGCCTTCTTCTTCATGTGGGGCATTACGGGAATTTACGTCGTCTTCCCCGCCCCGTTTCAGCGGGTCGTGGCGCTTTTCGTCACACCGGACTTACTCGACCCCCGGCGCAGCCCCGACGAACAGTTTCTGCGCTGGTTCACCCGCCTCCATTTCGGTTCGTTCGATTGGCCGTGGAAATTCGTCTGGGTTGTCCTCGGACTCGCCCCCGTGGCCCTGTTCATCACCGGCGTGCTGATGTGGTGGAACCGCGTGCTCCACCCGCGGATCCGTGCGTTGGGCCGCAAGGCCGAACTGGCGCGCGCGGCGGCTCCGTCTCGCTGACGGTCTATCCCTTCAACGCCGCTCTTGAGCCGTTCGCCCGGCAGTAACCTAGCCACCGTCGCACGCCGAAATCCACATCGCCGAACCGACATCCTAATTGCTTACATGGAGTGTAGCTTTTCGTGGCCTAAGTTGCCGGCATCCGGAAGATCATCTGGGGTGCCGTACGAAAACGTAACCTTGCTGAAGTTTAGAGACAGGCTCTCCGTTGGCCGGTCGCCACGTCCAGACACTAAGAACGAGGAAACCATCGTCTCGTCGAGTTTCAGAGTGAGATATACGTTCCCCTCCTTGTCGACGAAATCGATAGTTACTGCTCCTCCCTTGCCATTGAGAGATTCCTTCCATAGAGCGGCACTGCTGCCATCGTGATAACGGGAAATCTGAAACTCTTGAATCGTGGTGCCTTTGGCGCCTGCCGGCCCATAGGTGAGCGATTCGACTGGGATCCATCCCACGTGGCCCTTATCTGTGGCCCATCCTTTTATGGATCCATACTTCATGTAAATCGGCATCCGGGCCACCCTTCCTGAATACGATACCGCAAATCCGGCAATGCACGCCGCCGGAGATACAATGATAGATCCTATGAAGATCGACATTTTCAATCACTTCTTCCCCAGGCGCTTTTTCGACGAGTTCATCAACACTCCCGCCGGGCCGAAGGATATCGGCAAGCGCGTTCGCGAGGCAGCCACCATCGTGGATCTCGACGCCCGCTTCAAGGTGATGGATGAGTTCGGCGAATACTGCCAGATCCTTTCGCTCCCCATGCCCGCGCTCGAAGCGCTCGCTCCGCCGGACAAGTCTCCGGCGCTGGCAGTCATGGTCAACGATGGCTTCGCGGAATTGTGTGGGCGCTACCCCGCGCGGTTCCCGTCCTTCGTTGCGTCCCTGCCCATGAACCATCCCGACGCCGCGCTGCGCGAGGCCGAACGCGCTACCAAGCAGTTGGGCGCTCGCGGCATCCAGGTGTTCACCAATGTCGCCGGCAAGCCTCTCGATGCCCCCGACGTCCTGCCCATCTTCGAAGAACTCGCGCGCCGCGATACCGTCATCTGGATGCACCCTTCGCGCGGAGCCAACTCATCCGACTACCTCACCGAGGACAAATCCAAATTCGAAATCTGGTGGACCTTCGGCTGGCCCTACGAAACCAGCGCCGCCATGGCGCGCCTGGTGTTCTCGGCGATCTTCGACCGCCATCCCAATTTGAAGATCATCACCCATCACATGGGCGGCATGATTCCGTATTTCGAGGGCCGCGTCGGCTACGGCTGGGATCAATTAGGCAAGCGCACCTCCGACGTGGATTACTCCGTGCTTCTGAAGACGCTCAAGAAGCGCCCGCTCGATTATTTCCGCATGTTCTACGCCGATACTGCTTTGTTCGGAGGAGCCGCTGCGACGCAATGCGGCCTATCCTTCTTCGGCGTAGACCGCGTGCTGTTCGCCTCCGATGTTCCCTTCGAGCCCGCGCCGGGCCTCTATATCCGCGAGACCATTCGCTGTATCGAAAGCTTGGGAGTAAGCGCCAAAGAGAAGGATCAAATCTACCGGGGAAACGCCGCGTCGCTGCTGAAACTGTCCGAAGTCATGCAGACCGCGTGACTCCCGCCCGCTGACTCGGGCCGTTTCCGTCGTGAGCGAGCGCTGCTACCGCCGCAACAACCGCTTCAGCCGCGCCACCAGTTCCACCGGATTGAACGGCTTCACCAGGTAATCGTCCGCGCCCAGATTGAAGCCACGGCTGATGTCGTTCTCATGCCGGCGTGCCGTCAGCAGCACCACCCGCACCGGCAGCTTTTCCTGGCGCACGGCGGCCAACACCAGGTAGCCGTCCATTCCCGGCATGTTCACATCCAGAACGGCCGCATGCGGCTTCTGCGTGCGGATCATTTGCAGCGCTACGGTGCCGTTCTCGGCCATGTGGCATTGCATGCCATAGTCCTGCAGAGCCAGTCGCACCGCCGAGCGGATCACCGGATCGTCATCCGCAATCACAATGTCCGCACTCGCGATCGGCGTGTTCCCTTCCGATTCCTGGGCCGGGTCCGCGCGCGTTGCGGCCACGTTGCCATGGCGCCCTTTGCTGATGGCGAAGCTGAGCCGCAGCAGCGCCTCTTCCGGCTGCCAGCCATCGATTAGAAACTCGCTGGCGCGCGATTGCACAGCCACATCCAGCCCCATGATCTGGTCCCGTTTGCCCGCGAATACCACCGGCTGCTCGGCAGGCAGCGCTGAATCGGGAGCCAGCCAGGGCGTCGAAATCGTGTCCGGCGTAACTGAGATCATGATCACCCGGCAATCCTGCACCGAACCGGTGTTGATCGGGTCGGCCGGATGAAACAGGCGCGGCCTCGCGTTCACCTGTTCCAGCGCGGAGCACACGCGTTCCGTTTCATCCGCCCCGAAGCCCACCAGTCCAATCGGTTTCGAGGCCAGCGCCTGCGTAACGGATACCGGAATGGCTTGTTGCGGAGTCGACTCCAGCGGGTCCTGAAACGCGATGATCAATTCCGAGAGCGACTCCCGCAGAATCTCTTGCTCCGGCGGCGACACTTGCAGCGCTTCTTCGGCTTGCCGCGCCAGGTTGGAAATCGTCATGTAGCCCAAAATGCCCGCAGCTCCCACCCAACTGTGCAGCAGGCGCGACGATCTCTGGCTCTCGAAATTCTTATTGAGCGATTCCAGCATCTGTCGGCTTTGCAGCGCCCCTTCTTCCAGGAACCGCCGCCGCAGCGTCTCAATGTCCTCGTCTCCCGAAGAGGTGCCTTCCGGCACCGACGTTTTCTGCCACCGGTCCGTGCGCTGCTCGCGCTGCTCGCGCTGTTCGTGCCCCGCCTGCCGGCTAAGATGTCCGCGAATGCTCGACACCAGCGTCGCCGAGTCAATCGGCTTGGTGATGTACCCGTCGCATCCCGCGGCGTAAGCCTTCTGGTCGTCGCCGCTGCTGGCCCGCGCGCTCAGCGCGATCACCACAATGTCCTTCGTCGAAGGATTCTCTTTGATACGCTTCGTCAGCGAGAATCCGTCCATCCCCGGCAATTCAATGTCCACCAGCATCAGATCGGGATGGAAGCCGCGCAGTAAAGAGAGCGCCTGTTCCGCATCCGCTGAAGTGTGCACCTTGAACCCTTCGCGGCGGAGCAGGATGTCCGTGAGTTTCAGATTCACAGGTACATCGTCCACCACCAGAATCGATTCAGCCGCCATACGATCCGTCTCCCCAATTCACATTCGACATGGCCTGGTTGAGTTCCGCGAAATGTTGCTCGATTTGAGCCAGCAGCCCGGCTGCGTCCGCAATATTTCCCGAGTGGCCCATTTGTTCCATCTGGAAACACATGCGCGCCATTTCCGCCGCGCCTAGTTGAGAAGAGCTGCCTTTGAGGGCATGGCCTTCCGCCCGGATGGCTTTCGCATCGTTGTTGCGCACCGCTTCCCGTAGCACCTGCAGCCGCGAAGCGGAATCCTCCTGAAAGACGGCAATGACGTCGGCGACCACGTCGACTCCGCCGTCTTGCGCAAGTTGCCGTAGCTCTTCCGGCAGTGTCCAGACACTTTGCGACCGAGCATGGTCATGAGCGGGGATGGTACGGGTTTCCATAGAGTTTACCGGTTACAAAACTTCACTCCCTACTTTCTCGGGAATGGCCCTCCGGCCACAACGTTGCTCTTGGTTAACATCCACGCCAAAATCCGCCAAATCCACAAGGCGCGGTTGTAAACTGAGTACGCGAAATCGGGGGAATGCCCGCCGATATGAACCAAGTGCTGTCCCAACTCACGCTGGTCGTGGCCGTGTTGTGTGCCAGCGTAGCTGCGTTCGGTTGGCGTCAAACGCGCCGCCGCCTCGCCAAGAGTCTGCGGCAGCAGGAAGAACTCGAAAAATCGTCCCGGGTTCTCGAAGAAGAGCGCCAGGTTCTCGAATTGATCGCCCGCGGCGCTTCGCTCAAGCAGGTGCTCGATGCGCTTACTCACGCCATCGAACACATGTCTCCCGGCTGCCTGTGCTCCGTCTTGCTGCTCGATGAAGATGGGCGCACCCTGCTCGAAGGTTCCGGCGGCAGTTTGCCGCAGGACTACATCCGTGGCGTGCATGGCCTCGAGATCGGACCTGAGGTCGGCGCCTGCGGTTCAGCCGCCTATCACAACGAAATGGTGATCGTCGAAAACATTACGACCGATCCCAAGTTCGCCGCCGCCCGAGGTTTCGTCTTGAGCTACGGCCTGCGCGCGTGCTGGAGCATGCCGATCCGCGATTCGAAGAAGAACGTGCTCGGCACCTTCGCCATGTACCACCGGTTCCCCGCTAAGCCGCGCGAGCTCGAGCTGCGCCTCGTGCGCGCGGGCGCGCACCTCGCCGGAAACGCCATCGAACGCCTGCGCACTGAGCAGTCCTTGCGCGAAAACGCCGAGCGCATCGCCCTCGCCGAGAAGGTCGCATCCTTTGGCATTTGGGAAGTCGACAACGCCTCCAGCACGCTCAAGTTCTCCGACGGCTTCGCCGCCATGATGGGGCTTACCGACGGACCGCGCCGCGTGACCATGGAGCAGTGGCGCGCCATGATCCATCCCGACCACCTGGCCGCCTGCAACGCCGCCTTCGACTCCGCAACGCCCTCGCAGCAAATGTTCCAGGTCGAGTTTCGCGTGGTGCGCCCGGATGGCTCGATTCGCTGGCATCGCGGACACGGCAGGGTCGAGTTCGTCGGCTACGTAGCCGTCCGCGTGACCGGCGCCTCCATGGACATCACCGACGAAAAAGAAATGCTGCTCCGCCTCGAACAGGCCCGCGCCACCGCCGAGGCCGCCATGCACGCCAAGGGCGCGTTCCTCGCCAACATGAGCCACGAGATCCGCACGCCCATGAACGGCATCATCGGAACCATCGGGCTGCTGGTTGACTCGGGCGTCACTGAGGAACAGCGCGAGTACGTCAACACCATCCGCAGTTGCGGCGACGCCCTCCTCCAATTGGTCAACGATATTCTCGATCTCTCCAAGATCGAAGTCGGCAAGCTCACTCTCGAGCGCGCCCCCTTCCAGTTGGAAGCCTTGGTCAAGGACACCGTCTCCGTGGTTTCTCCCATGGCCCTGTCGCGCAATCTCGAGCTGCGCCTGCTGTTCGAAGAAGGGCTCCCCGATACCGTGCTCGGCGATCCCCAGCGCCTCCGCCAGGTCCTGCTCAATCTGCTGTCCAATGCCGTGAAATTCACCGAGCACGGCAGCGTCACCATCGGCATCGGCGTCGTAGGCACCGGCCAGGATCTCGTCGACGTGCAGTTCACCGTCAAGGATACCGGCATCGGAATCTCGCCGCAGGTACAACAGGCCATCTTCGAGCCCTTCACCCAGGCCGATAGCTCCACCACCCGCCGGTACGGCGGCACCGGCCTCGGCCTCGCCATCTGCCGCCGCCTGATTACCTTGATGGGCGGCAGCCTCGACCTCACCAGCGAACCCGGCCGCGGCAGCACGTTCGTATTCACTGTCAGCTTCCCCGTGGTGGCCCGCGCGGCTGCTCCCGCCCGCCCGGCGCAAGACCGCATCACCATTTCCCGCAAGCGCCTTCAGATTCTGCTGGTCGAAGACAATGTGGTCAATCAGAAAGTGGCCATGCGCCTCCTCGAACGCATGGGCCACCGCATCGACATCGCCCCCGACGGCCAGCAAGCCGTCGCCGCCGTTCAAGTCGTCCACTACGATTTGGTGTTGATGGACTGCCAGATGCCCGTTATGGACGGCTATGCCGCCACCGCTGCCATCCGCAGCCTGGAATGCGGCAAGCACCTGCCCATCGTCGCCATGACCGCCCACGCCATGCCCGAAGACCGCCGCCGCTGTCTCGAAGCCGGCATGGACGAATACCTCGCCAAACCCATCTCCGCCGACAAGCTCTACGACCTTTTGGAAAACTTCAGCGGCCGCCGCACCGTAGCCGCGTCCTAGCCGCCTCTTAGCTGCCATCAGCTTCACAGCGTTTCGCGATAAACCTCACCATTTCCAACCCGCGCGTCGACGATGCCGCAGCCGCACGGCGCCTTCGCGCACGTGGGACGTCAAGCAGCGCCAAAAAAGTGCCGAATACCTAAAAAATGACACATGATAGCTTGGAAACAGTGGTCGACCGCGTCACGAACATCCATCTACGAGTCTTTTATGGCGCTTCGGCTCCTACACCTCCGCCTCACGCCGGAGGTCCGGTACACGCGGTGGGTCAATCCGAATTTCCACGAGCTTCCGTTCGACCCGATTCTCCGGTCAGATCAGAACCAGGCCGAGATTCTCTTGGGTCTTACTATTCCGTAGCTCGCGGATAGGCTCAGTTCGGAGACGGCCCTTCCATTCGCTCGACGATGATCACCTCGACCGGAGCTTGCTGAGCTTCCTCGAACTAGGAATCGCTTGTAGGGCGATGGCAGCAGAGCGCAGTGTACTCTAAAACGCTATTCCGGCCGTGGTCCCTTAGGGGTTACTAAGGTAGAATTAAAACCCTCGGTACCTATACAACTGTGCGTTAAATCCTATCGCCTAAATCGATTCCGTGTGACATTTCGACAAAGGGGGACCCGTTCATGTTTGACCGAACTCAAGTCTTCCATCGCAAGTTAGTAACGGCTTACACGCGGGTGGCCGATGCGATTGGTGCCTATCATGAAGCGCTGCGAGACTATCGTATGGCTCTGGCAGCGGCTTATCCCCAGAGGGGTTCAGGACCTCGTTGCTCTGTCTCACACCACTGTAGGCGACGATTGCCCCGAACCGAGATCCTTACGGGCTGAAGATTGGTCTGGGGCTGGCGCAAATGACAGGCGACAGGAACCTCATTCTCCTCGCCGTGGTGGTAGTCTTAGCCTTGATCGCGATCATCTGGGACCTCATGCGAAAGCAGTAATCCCGTTTGATCGGGATAGTGGACGGCCAGGGGATGACCGATGCGTGGAAAACCACTCTCGGAGGCGACTGCGCGGTTGTGGCCGCTTAAGTGACGTTTGCGGAAATCGTTCCGCACCTGTCCGACATACCCGCGAACGTCCATGTCCATATGCTGCCCAGACGCGCGTAGAATCAAGCATCCGACTCGCGAAGCGGCCAACACGGATCGGCTCAGTTCGGGGACGGTCTTTCCATTCGGTCGACGATGATCACCTCGACCGGAGCTTGCTGAGCTTCCAGCCGCAAGCCGAGCTGATCCTGAATTGCGCTGAAGATAGACCCGTGGTCGTTCCCCGGTGCTGCGGGCACATCAAGGCCGGGCACGCCGCCTTCCCGGATTGGGGCATCGTCCCATTGCAGGGACAGATCGTAGCGCCCGCTGAGTGCAGTCCGGTCAATCACGGGCCGTCCTAAGGCCGTTGCGAGGACCTGCGCCATGCGGGCGAGTTCTCCTGCCTCCATACGAATGGAGTTGCCGGTGATGTGAACGTTCGTAACCCCATCTTGCTCCCGTGCCTGGAACTTTGGTCCACCCTTCGCGACGGTTAGCCCATACACCGGGCGTTGCTCGGTTTCCCGATGAATCCGCAGGGCGAAACGCTCAGTGAGCATGCTCTGCAGCATCCGGCGCGTCTCCTCCGCGCTGTGCTGGATACGGTCATCGCTCCTTGCTTCAATGTCCCATTTCTCCGTGGCGAACCAGCTTGGACCCCCGGTAAGCTGGGTTTCCTGAACATCGTAGGCAAGCATCAGTAGTAACTTTGCGACGGCGCCAGTTGCGGTGAATCGTCCATTCGAAGGCATTGCTACCCGGAACCGGATATCATCCGGAGCATGCGGGCGGATGCTGGCTACATCGAAGCTTACGGCATCTGCGCCTCGCAGGCATACCAGCGAAATGCAAATGAGGAAGATCACCTTAAGCATGCAAATCTCGCTCCCGGAGCTCTCTTGGAACCAAGGATACACCCACGGTTTCCACTAGTGACTTGTGAAAAGAATGCGGCCCCGACGGATGAACCGCTCGCTAACGCCGCGCAGCAATTACCGAGCCGCGACCGTTAGGGAGCGTCCTGCCGCGGGCTTTTTCAGCCTGTTAAAGCAGTAGCCAGTTCGCCGCCATCACGTGGGCGCCAGCGCCTGAAGTTTGCCGCCCAAGCCTTCGGGCCGGTCACTCGACCGTGCGGCCTCGACCGGTCGAGTCGTGGTATCTGGCTCTTGAGTAGCCGAAAGAATCCAGGGCTTGCCCGGAGTCTCATGGCGAATCAAACGCAGAATCACCGCAATCCCACAGCCTAATACGATCGCCGCAATAAAGAAATACCGTAACCTGGGGATGCCGATAAGAAAGATCAGCATGCTGCCGAGGGCGAATAACGCCCCTGCGATGCCGGCACCGCCGGGTATCTTCGAAACGTTGATTTGTGGGTTCGGGGTGCCTTCACCCACGCTGCACCTCCTGATCGTTAGGCTATCACGGCTGTTACTCGGTCTCGGACATCCCGTCCGGGCGCCTCTTACTTAGCCACGTGAACGTGGTCTCTCTCATTTTCCGCGCACACCGCCTCCAGCACGTCACTATCGGGAATCAAATGAAAAGAGAGTTTCACCGTAAAGGCCCGCGTGTAATATTTCGGATCGTCGATCGTCACTGCGATATCCATGTGCCCGAAGTCGCGCCGGTGATAGCGTTCGATCATGCGCAGTTGCTCGCTGCGCGGATGGCCCGACGCGTCCAGCCAGGTCTTATCGTTGTACCCGGTCGATTCCACCACCAGCGTGTCGCCCTCCCATTTGCCGGAGGCATAGCCCATCCACGATGGGTTCAGATCCTTAGGCAAGGGACGTCCATCGGTGTAAACCTGGCGCGGCGGATCGTAGTGCTCGAACAGCTCCACCATCTGTTGCGCGCTCTGCACAATCTTGAACGGCAGCACCGTCAGTGTTACCGGCACGCTGTTGGGCAGGCAGCGGGACTCCGGCAGATCTTCCGACGCTTGGCGCTGCTTGTACAACGCTACCGCCTCGGGCCGCGACGGGTCGTCTTCCGGTTTGATGTCCCACAACAGGTTCATCATGTACTTCGAATGGGCCGTGGACAGATCCACCTGTTGTTCGAAAATCTCTTCGGGTAGCCCGCGCTTCAGTTCGCTGTACGGAGTTTGATCGATCTCCCACAGTCCCGAAAAATCCGGCTTGCCGTTCAGGCGTGGCGCCCAAGCCGAGAGGTTCGCCTTGCCGTTCTTAGCGCGCGGAGTCCGCGCATCCGGGTAGTGCAACCACTGCGCGTGTGCGCCGGTGAGTGCTCCGGCCAAAAGGATACTGGTCAGTGTGAGCTTCCGCATGTTTCGTATCTTAGTCCCCACACTTC
>DATJAK010000278.1:0-12347 GCA_035516375.1 Bryobacteraceae bacterium | reverse complement strand
CATGATCAATCGCCGCAGCTTTCTGGCGGGTCTGTCCACGCCGGCTTTTCTAAACGTTCGCGGCGCCGGCGCGGCTGCCGGTCCGCGCGAACGGCGGCCGTTCAATGATGGCTGGCGGTTTTTCAAAGGCGAAGCAGAAGGTGCGCAGCAGCCGGGATTTAATGATTCTTCGTGGAGCGAAGTCCGGGTTCCGCACGACTGGGCCATCGAGGGACCTTTCGATCCGAACATCAATCCACACACCGGTGCGCTGCCCTATTTCGGCGCGGGCTGGTATCGCAAAACCTTCGCCTTGCCCGAGGGCGCGCGCGGACGCTACTTCACGATCGAATTCGATGGCGCGATGTCCAACTCACGCGTATGGTTGAACGGGCAGGAACTGGGTGGCCGTCCGTACGGTTACATCGGTTTCACGCTCGACTTGACGCCGCACCTTCAGTTTGGCAGCGGCGCCAATGTGATCGCAGTGCGCTTGACGCCGGAGGACCGCTCCTCGCGCTGGTATCCGGGCGCCGGCATCTATCGCAACGTCTGGCTGCACGCAACGGGTCCGCTGCATGTCGGGCATTGGGGCACGTACGTTACGACTCCTGAAGTAAACGCTAACCGAGCCAGAGTGGCAGTCAAGACGGATCTCCTAAATCGCTCCGGCCGCGAAGCGAGGGTCACGCTGCGGAACACGGTTCTTGACTCGGCGAACAAACCGGTCCGCCGCACGAACAGCCAAGCTACGATTCCCGAAGGCGGCTCGTTAACCGTTAGTTCCGACCTCGATATCACGAATTCTCAACGCTGGGACATCGACCGTCCGTACCTCTACACGCTCGTGAGCGAGCTGTTGGCCGGGGGCCATTTGGTTGACCGGTATCTGACGCCATTCGGCATCCGCACGATTGTATTCGACAAAGACAAGGGGTTTCTGCTGAATGAACGCCACCTGAAGTTGCACGGAGTCTGCAACCACCACGACTTGGGAGCGCTCGGCACGGCAGTCAACCGGCGCGCCATCGAGCGGCAGTTACAGATTTTGAAAGAAGCGGGAGTCAACGCGATTCGGACTAGCCACAATCCTCCTGCGCCGGAGCTGTTGGAGTACTGCGACCGAATGGGCCTGCTGGTCATGGACGAGGCGTTCGATATGTGGAGGATTCCCAAACTAGTCAACGGGTACAGCAAGTATTTTGGCGAATGGTCAGAGCGCGATGTGCGCGATATGGTGCGCCGCGATCGCAATCATCCCAGCATCATCCTGTGGAGCATCGGTAACGAGGTTCCCGAGCAGGTCCGGCCGGATGGGTGGAAGGAGGCGAAGCGGCTAGTGGAATTCTTTCACCAGGAGGATCCCACACGACCCACCACGAGCGCCTTCAATAATCCGATCGGGGCCATCGCCAACCAACTGGCCGCTCAAGTGGATGTTCCTGGCATCAACTACGCGCCGTGGTTTTATGAACAGGTTCAGAAAACCCACCCGGGTTGGGTGATCTGCGGATCGGAGACGGCATCGTGTGTCAGCTCGCGAGGCGTCTACCACCTACCCCTGGAAAAATACGAAAAGCACCCGTCACTCGAGATCACCAGTTACGACATCATCGCGCCGCGCTGGGCCTACGCACCCGATATCGAATTCGGCTATCAAGACAAACTGCCCAATGTGCTCGGTGAATTCGTCTGGACCGGATTTGATTATCTGGGCGAGCCGACTCCGTATTTTGGATATGAGCCAGGCGCCGACAACAGCCATGATTGGCCGGCGCGCAGCTCCTACTTCGGCATGGTCGATCTCTCCGGTTTTCCGAAGGATCGCTACTACCTGTATCAAAGCGTCTGGTCGATGAAGCCGATGGTCCATATTCTGCCGCATTGGAATTGGGAAGGGCGCGAAGGCCAGGCCGTCCCGGTGATGTGTTACTCCAACGGCGACGAAGTGGAACTATTACTCAATGGCCGGTCCCTCGGCCGGAAGAAACGTTTCTCGGAACCGGTGGAACTCCCGGTGGGCTCCAACGTCAGCCGCGATGGCAAATTCATGAGTAAGTACCGGCTGATGTGGCAGGCCCCTTTCCAGGCGGGGACGCTTCTTGCGATCGCCTACCGGGAAGGGAAGCCAATCGCTCGTCACGAGGTCCGGACAGCCGGCGCACCCTCTCGAGTCAAGCTGATTCCCGACCGGGACTCCATCCAAGCCGATGGCGACGACCTATCTTTCATAACTGTACGCATCGAAGACAAGAACGGAATTCTCTGTCCCGCGGCCGATCACCTGGTGCAATTCGAAGTCACCGGTGCTGGAGTCATCGCGGGAGTCGACAACGGCAATCCGGCTACGGTCGAGCCATTTCGTGGCAATTCTCGAAAGGCTTTTAACGGACTGGCGCTGTTGATTGTCCGTTCTCGCAGCGGACAAGCGGGACGGATCCGCGTGAAGGCTCGCGCGGCGGGCTTGGAGGACGGCGCAACCGAGATTAGCTCGCGTTCCTAAACGCCGGCAGCCGAAAACTCTTCCACATGACCGAGACAGCTACTAACAGCAGCACGCCGACCACGATGGAGGCCGGCGGAAGCGGGGCTTTCGGCAACAGGTACGGGACATAAGCAATCGGCGAAAGCAGGAAGATGCCGATGGGCAAGTCCAAGTCACCAGTTGGAGCGCTCACCAGGAACAATGCGGCCGGCACCAGAATAAAAAGGTCGCCGAAAAACGCATGGTAGCTGACGAGTAAGCCGGCAATCAGTGTTACCGCGAAGGCTTGGGTCATGTTCGCACGACGTATGACTAGCCACGCTGCGCCGAGCACCACAACCGCGCCGATCGCTTGCCACAACAGGCTGTTTGGCTGCGTCGCGAACAGCCCGTGCAGATTTGGCAGGCCACCGCTCTCAGGAGTCGTTGCCGGAAGCCGCAGAGTGCCGAGGTATCGCAGCGGCCAGTTCCAACCGCCGGCCACGAAGGAGGCCGCCAGAAGGACCGCGCCACCAGCCAGAAATCCCATTCCCAGCTTCCAGAGCCGTTTTCCAACGATCAGCAGTGGCAGCGGTAAAAAAAGGTTGTACTTAATGAGGCAAAGACTCAACACGCATCCAGCCGCGAGATATTGGCCTCGCCGGAATAGTGAAAGGCCGGCTGCCAGCACCACCAGAACGAGTAGAACGTCTCGCCCGACAATGAAGCAATCGAACAGCGGGACACTCCAGCAACAAGCCAGAATCGTCATCCAGCGCGGCGCCGGCCAGAACCAGATGAAACCTAGAAGGGCGAGGAAGCAGACGCTCTGCCACACCCAGTACGCGTGCTGGTAGCGCCACAGACGGAGCGGGGAGAGCAAGGTTGCGTAGAACGGCAATCTCACGTAAGGCAGAAAACGCGGAATTTCGCACAACGGCGTTTCCGTTCGGAGGACAGCGCCCGCGTCGTAGAGATCGGCCGACCCAGCCATCTCTGCAACCGCGTAAAACCCGATGAAATCATTGTCACCATGAACGATGTACCGCAGCACGGGCCACTTGAGGTACGCATTCACAGTCAGTCCCAAAAGCCCGATTACACTCACCAATAGCCATTTGCCGATTACGCGTCGCCTGCTCGCGGAGTGAGGCAAGTGGGCTGGCGGCATCGAGAGCGCTTCAATTGGATGGTTCACGCTGGTCTCTGGGGCCGCCGCACGCCAGGCCCATCGTACGTCGGAGGCCTCCCAGGTTCAAGGCGAACCATGGTTTCGAGCAGAGTCATAACTAGGGGTGGCATTACGCTGTTAACTCAAGTCAAGGAATGAAACAGTACTAAATAGGACTTTGTCCGATGGGCCGACTCCTACAAAAATAACCTTACTGCCGTTAATGCAGGCGAGTACATGAAAGTTTCTGTCATCGTGCCGGTCATTGATGAAACGGTTTCCTTGCGGAAAACGATTGAAGTTGTGCTTGCGCAAAATCGCGAACACGTCTCTGAAATCCTGATCATCGTATGCAAGAAGACCACTCCCGAAGCGCTCCGTACCTGCGACGAACTGGTCCGCGAGCATCCGGATCTCATCCAAATCCGTTATCAACAGCGGCCGTTTCTGGGCGGTGCCATGCGCGACGCCTTCGAATGGGCCAGCGGTTCGCATGTGCTGATGATGTCAAGCGATCTCGAAACTGATCCGGAGACGGCCAAAGAGCTGATCGCAGTGGCCCAAGATGGATATGACATCGTCACCGCAACCCGTTGGAAAGGGAATGGCGCGTTTCATGGCTACAATCCGGTGAAGCATGTAGCCAATCTGATCTTTCAGAAAACGGTCGGGCTGCTTTACGGCACCTCGCTTTCCGACCTCACTTTCGGCTATCGCCTTTTTAAGACGGAGTGGGTCAAAAGGATTGCTTGGGAAGAACTCCGGCACGCGTTCATGCTGGAGACCATCGTGAAACCGCTGCGGCTGGGTGCGCGCGTGACCGAGATCCCAACGGTATGGCGTGCGCGGCCGGAAGGTGTCTCGCACAATCAGTTCAGCAATCATCTCGCGTATTTTCGGATCGGGCTGCGCACACTGTTTCAAAAGCCGGAGAATCTGCTGGCCAGGACACCATCGATGCCAACCAGCCCGGTCACTACCGCTTAACTGGAAACTGCTCATGAAGACAACGATCGTTACGACTACCATCAACATTCCGGTTCTGCTTCTCAAGTATGCGGAAAATGCTCACTACTACGGCCATCATGATTTGGATTTCATCATCATCGGGGATCGCAAAACGCCCCCGCAAACTGCGGAATTCTGCAAAAACATAGAGAAATACTACCGCGCGACCTATTTCGATATCGAAGCCCAGGAGGCGTGGCTCGCCGACTTCCCAAAACTCTGGAGACACCTACGCTTTGACTCCATCCAACGGCGCAACATCGGGCTGCTTGTGGCCTGGCGAAATGGCTCCGATGTGATCATCACCATCGACGATGACAACTTTGTCACCGCGCAGGATTTTGTAGGCAAACACGGCGGCGTCGGCGCCATGGGTGAATATGAGTCGTTCGGCGCGACATCCGGCTGGTTCAATGTCTGTCAATTCCTCCAGGCCGATGACGACGTTCGTTTCTACCACCGCGGCTATCCGCAGAAGCAGCGCTGGAAGGAACACGAGCACTTCGTCACCGAGCAACGCATGGCCCGCAGGGTGGCAGTCAATGCCGGTTTTTGGCTGGATGATCCGGATATCGATGCTTTGACTCGTATGGACCGCCAACCCGTCGTTCGTGGGTTCAAGTCCGCCTGGAAGGGTAACTTCGCGCTACAGCCAGGCACATGGTCGCCATTCAATTCACAGAACACCGCTCTGATGCGGCACGTGATTCCGGCATATTTCTTGAGTCCATATATCGGCCGCTATGACGACATCTGGGCGAGTTACATTGTCAATCGCATCGCTGAGCACCTGGGAGACGTAATCACCTTCGGCGAGCCGCTGGTTCACCAACAGCGCAATTCCCATGACCTGTGGCGCGATCTCGATGCCGAACGCAACGGCATGATTCTAACGGATGACTTCTGCCACGCTCTGCGATCGATCCCGCTCACCGCTGCCACCTATCATGAATGCTTCGGGGAAATTGCCACTCATCTGCCGCTGGCCTGGCCGGACCGGGCCCAATGGACTGACTCCCAGCGCATCTGGCGACTGCAACTCATCGAAGGTTTGGACATCTGGCACGAGACGTTCGAACACCTCGCCGCGACGCCCCGAGTTCCGGAAGGCATGTCGACCGTGATCCAACCGATACCCAACCTCTACGAAGGATTCGACCGGCTAGCGAACTCCGTTTCAGGAAACGGAAGGTGAGCCCGGACGCAGTGGGGCTCGACATCCGGCGCCACACCTACAAGCCCGAAGTGATCGGATCGAGTTTAAGGGGGTTGACGTCCGGTTCGAGCAGCCAGACTTTGCGATCGCTGTAGTACTCGAGCAGTTCTCGATTCTTCGCTGTCCCCATGTCGCGCGCCCAGACGACCGGTGCGCTGTCGATATCAGCTCCGTTGTAGACCCATTCGGGACGACTCGAGGCGACGATCTTATTCACAACCGTAAAGTTGAAAAGCTTGACCGAGACAAGAGAGTAAGGCCGCGATGTGTACCGCACCAGGATCAAGTGACGCCCGCCCCCGCGCTGTAGTCGGTCAATTAATAATGGCCTGGTGGAGATCCCCTTTGGCTGCCGTGCTTCGCGGGCGGCAGCCGCAGCTTCGGAGGCACAGTTTCCGAAAGCCAAGCCGCACATGATGACGCCGATCAACGGACCGGCCCGGAAAGTCCCCAGTCGCCACTGCAAGACAGATTCGAGACCGGCAGCGCTCAGGATGAGCCAGGCGCCGCACACCGGGGCAAGATAATGGGCGAGGAATGCCTTTTCGAGCAGCACACCGCCAACGGGCACGGCAAGAAGAGCCACCGCCGGTATAACTACGCTGCGCCTGCCGGCTAGCAGGCCAATCAAAGCCAGGAATCCGAAGCAATTCAGGAAGTAGAAGGGTGCGACAAACGGTAGCGAGAATGCGATCGGCGCCAGCGGATTGGCGTGTGCTGCCAAGTAAATGCTCCTGTCCCAGTCTTGCCAAAGCTGGCGAATCGCTTCGTGCCGGTAAACGGGCGACGGTATTGGGCCACTCAGGTAAAATCGCGGGGAGGCAGCATAGCTCCGCTCGTTGAGTATGTAAGGGAGTAGTAACGCGTTTCCGGTGTTTCGGTAGTTATAGTAGCCCATTGCCGCTGCTGCCGGCAGCATTACTAGAAGGAGTGCCGTTACTACACGAGGCTGGATGAGAGTTCGCCAGCGTCGATGTTCGCGGCGCGTGAGCCACAGCAGGACGCCTGCGCAGGAAGTCACGGTTAGCAGGCCTTCGAACGGGCGGCTGTTGGCTAATATAACGATGCCGACCGCCGAGAGGATCACGTGAACGATGCGAACCTGGCGCGCTAGCCGTGGAATGCAGCCGATTACCAGTGCTCCGCCGATCGCCGCCGCGGCTCCGCCCCAATAGGAATTCATCCAATCACCGGTGATGCCCCATGTCGCGATGACCAGCAGGGTTATCAGCGCGGCGTAAACTGGTTCTATCCAGCCTTCGAGCATCCAGCAGAAGGCTGCGCACATCAATCCCACGCTCAGCACCACGCCGAACCAGGGCTTTCCGAAGAGTTTTTGCCCGAATGCTAGAAATAGTGCCTGCGCAGGTGGATACTTTGAGCCGTAGGTGGGTTGCTGGTTGACGTGAAACGTTTCAAAGTGAACCCACATGGGATGGGGCGGATTCGTCAGGCGCCCGGCAGCGAAGGTATCCGCTCCCAGCAGATAGCTGAATTCATCTTGCACCGCAGGAACAGGCGGAGGTAGAAATGGCAGCAACATCAGGCGCACCATTATGGGCAGGATGCCCGCCAGCAGACACGTCAGGCCGGTATGCCTTCTGGAAAGTTGCAGTAAGTAGTCCGCTTTTGCTGGCGGGTGGTTGCTGCTTGAGTCAACTTCTGGAACCACGTGCGATTCTCGCAGGCAGCTTAACCTACGCCGTTAACCGGCTGCAAGATTTCAAAGGTTATGGCCGGGGAGTGAACCGTCGCTAGCCTCAACCGCGCGCTTCGAGCGCCGCCTTCACCCGTTCTGGCGTGAACGGCACGCGGCGAACTCGGGCTCCGGTCGCATCAAAGATCGCATTCCCAATGGCCGCGGCCGCAAGTGTGATCGACGTTTCCCCTGCCCCGGTGGCTTCCTCATCGATGCGGTTGAGCAGCACGCCCTCGACCTTCGGGACCGCAAACCCCAAAGGAAAACTGTGATAGGTGCGCCAGTCAATCGAAGTCACCTTCTGCTCGTCCCAGGTCACCTCTTCCAGAAGCGCCCGGCTCATGCCCTGCAAGGCGCCGCCTTCGATTTGGTTCTGCAACCCGTCGGGATTGGAAATCGGTCCGACGTCATTAGCCACCACTATCCGCCTCACGGCCACCTGCCCGCTGTCCTGGTTCACTTCCACCTCGGCAACCATCGCGGTATAGCCGTTGTCTCCTTCGTACAGCACGCATGCCAGCCCGCGGCCTGCCGTTACGCCACGCGCCGCTCGCGCCGGGTTGGGAGAGGGACGCGGTTCCCACTTCGCCGACTTTGTCGCAGCCTTCACCACGTCGATCAACCGCGGGTCTTTCAAGTGGCGGAGCCGATATTCAAGCGGGTCGGCGTTCACTCGCGCCGCCAGTTCATCCATGAAACATTCATGGGCAAAAGTGTTTTGTAACCTCGCCGGAGACCGCAGGGGTCCGGTCCAGAACGGCGATTCCACGTTGTGCACGAGCACGCGCTCGCCCCGAATGATTCCGGTACCGTGGTCTTTGCCCCCCACGTTGCCTGCAAAATAGGAGGGCACCCCGTTGCTGTTGTTGTTGTACATGGTGGGCGCAGCCGCGGGCGAGCGCGGAGAGAATGGCTGCGGCTCGAAGCCTGCCAGCAGGCCGGTAATGATGTTGCCGGGTGTGCCTGTGCCGGGCCGGTTTCCGCGAGCTGGAACCCACGATTCGTGATCCCATGCCACGATGTTGCCTTGCGCATCGAGCCCGGCGCGCTCATCCATCACATAGGCGTTGCCGTAGTTTTCCCACGCCATCTCGTCCTGCCGCGTAAGCTGCACGCGCACCGGCTTTCCCACCGCCTGCGATAACAGCGCTGCATCGTACGTGACTGTGTCGGCGCCATTCAGGCCATAGCATCCCGAGCCCCGGCGAAAGATCACATGGACGTTCTCCGGCTTCAGGCCCAGCACCATCGCCGTCGTGCTCTTCTGATACCACACCGCTTGCGTCGCCGACCAAAGCGTGGCCTGATCGGCTTGCACGTCTGCCACCGCGCACGAACTGCCCATCGACCCGTGCATCTGGTACGGATGGAGGTAAGTAGCCTTCAGGAGCGTCGGTGCCCCCGCGAGCTTCTGCTCCACGTCTTTGGAATCGACCAGCACCCCATCGCGCGCAGGCTGCTTCCGCACGCGTTCGTAGAAATCTGCCTGGCTCGGCAGACCAGTGCCGGGAGTCCACATGATCTTGAGCTTGCGGGCGATCTGCAGCGCTTGCCACGGCTTTTCGGCCACCACGCCCACAAAATTCTTCTTCACTACCACCTTCACCAGCCCCGGCATTCCGACCACGGAATCTTCATCCACGCTCGCCACCGTTGCGCCCACGGCTGGCGGCCGGACCACTCTGCCGTGCAGCATTCCCGGCACGCGCACGTTGTGCACGAATTCGAATTCCGCGGTCACCAGCAGCGGGAGATCGGGCCGCGGCACCGGCTTCCCCAGCACCGTCCACTCGCTTGGGTGCTTGCGCCTGGCAGCAGGATCGAGCGGAAGGTTGAACTTCTTACCGGCTACCAATTCGCCGTACGTCACCTTCTTGGCAGGATCCTGCTTCACGCTGATCACGCCATCCGCGGCCTGCAGTTGATCGACCGGTACGCCGAGGCGATCGGCAGCCGCGCGCAACAACGCCTCGCGAGCCGTCGCGCCCGCCTGTGCCAGGTTGTTGCGATTGAAATTGGCGGGATGCGACTGGCTGCCCGCCGTGTACGCCTGATCGGGCGTGAGCGCGGTATCGCACATGATGAGCCGTACGCGGTCGAACGGCACGCTCAACTCCTCCGCGATGAGCTGAGTTTGCGCGGTCGAAATGCCCTGCCCGAGCTCTTCTTTGCCCGTATATGCCGTCACCATTCCATCGGCCGCAATCGCGATCCAGGAATCCAGCTGCCCGATCGGCGGCGAACCGGCGACTGGTCCCCCGAACTGGGCCGCGGCCTTCTCCGCGCCCACGCTGAAAGCGACGACGAGCGCGCCGGAAGTCTTCAGGAAGTCGCGCCGCGAAAATCCCGAGCGCCGGAGGGCCGCGCGCGCATCGTGAGTCAGGTTCATCGCGCCATCTCCTCGCCCGCCTGCCGGATGGCACGCAGCATACGCACGTTGGTGAAGCACCGGCACAGCACGCCCGACATGGCTTGCTGGATCTCCGGTTCGGTGGCCTTCGGATTCTTGTCGAGGAACGCTTTGGCCGTCATAATGACGCCGCTCACGCAAAAGCCGCACTGCGCGGCCTGTTCCGCGACAAACGCCTTCTGCAGCGGATGCGGTTTCTCAATCGTGCCGATGCCTTCGAGGGTGGTGATCTCCGCCCCCTCCACCGATCGCACCGGCGTGATGCACGAGCGGATCGCCTGCCCTTTGACAATCACGGTGCACGCGCCGCACTGTCCCAGCCCGCAACCGAACTTCGGCCCGCGCAAGTCCAGATCGTCGCTCAGCACGTAAAGCAGCGGCGTGGCCGGATCGACATCCACCCTGTGGATGCGCCCATTGACTTTCAAACTGATCGCACTCATACCTTCGACAAGGTTATGGCGCGCGGGGGCCGGGGGTCAAGGCGGGGGGCATTGGGCTACGCCGCCGGGCACGGCTCAAACGACGACCAGTCAATCCCGCGCTGAAATTCCTCATCTGGCGAAACGATCGTTTTGAATGTGAACGCGAACTGCGTGGGTCCGTGCGCGTCGAGGTACGCCAGGCGTTTCTTGGCCTCGTCGATCCCCGGTGTATGGCCGGCCGGGACCCACCACAATGCCACCGATGCGCTTTCGAATCTCTCGAACCAATCACGCCGCTGGCGCAGCAACTCCGCGTGGGCCGTGCGGTAGACGTACTGTTGCAGCGCTTCTACCGTCTCCCAAACCGACATGTTAAAGAGGATTCGATCGTCATCGTAGGGCCGCAGGTACGTAGCGTTTCCCGCGGTCGTCTGCAGACGCCAGACGAAACCGGAACTGCGATCGGCCAGCGCGTTGATTTCGTCCAGCCGGGCGACGAATCCCGCCATCAGATCGTCGTCCAAAGGAGCCTTCATCCGGGCGATATTCACCTGGGCAACGTGGTACCGGATCATGTCTGCTAATCATGGACGATTTCGCTGCTCGGCGCAAACTACAATAGAAGACGCCGCATGCGACGCCCTCTTTGGCATCCCGTTTTCGCGCTTGTGGCGCTCATCCTGCTCGCGGCGTTAGCGCTGGCGCAGCGCGGCCGTCTCCGCTTCGCTTCGCCCGATGAAGACCAGAGTCCCTTCCAGCCGCGCGAAGGCGAATTCCATTTCATTCGAACGGAATATACCGATCTACCGCAATACAGCCGCGGCTTCGGCTTCGTCTCCCGTAACGGGCGCGGACGGGGTTGGTGGCTGCAGGATTGGCCCGATGCCGACGAGCACTTCTCGGTCGGCATCCAACGTTTGACGCGCATCGATATCGGCGAGCCGCGGCATCTCAGTCTCACCGACGAGCGTTTGTTCGACAATCCGTGGACTACGCAACCCAGGTCGGCTATTGGGATTTAAGCGATGCCGAAACCATGCGCCTGCGCGAATATCTCCTGCGCGGCGGGTTCCTGGTGGTCGACGATTTCTGGGGACCGGAGGACTGGGAGATTTTTCGGGAAACCATGGAGCGCGTCCTGCCCAACCACACCATCACCGATCTCGCCGAAGCCGATCCCCTGATGCACGTTCTGTACGACATCCGGGAGAAGGACCGAACGTTCATTCCCGGCTCGCGCCATCTGCGCCGCGCTTCGGACGGTAGCATCGTGGTGGTGCAGCCGCCGGGCACGGCCCCCGCATGGCGCGGCATTTTCGATGAACACGACCGGTTATCGATCGCCATAAACTATCAAACGGATATGGCCGATGCCTGGGAGTTCGCCGACGTTCCCTACTATCCGGCTCCCATGACCCTGCTGGCGTATCATTACGGCATCAACTACATCGTGTACGCGATGACGCACTAGCGGGCTTGGCTGCCTTCCGTGGGGCAGACCGTCGTCTTTCGCGGTCTGCCAGGGTGTGCGAAGCATGCCTTTGCACCGATGTGCGGCGCCGGCAGACGACAGAAACCGATCGTCTGCCCCACAGAGTTAAACATGACCTGCACAATGAATAACCACGGAGACGCCGAGACGCAGAGGAATGCGAGAACCGTCCCCCTTTGCCGGTCAGGTTCGACCGAGTACCGTTTTCAAAACGCGGCTCACCATCTCCGCGGACGCCGCTTCCCCGTCCTTCGCCCGCCACGCTACGAACCCATCCGGCCGCACCAGCACTGCACCCGACGGGGCGATTCCGTAGGCTTCCGGAAATTCCGGCTCGGCGATCGCGTGAACGTCAAACTCGATACCGGCTGCCCGGGCTGCGCGCTGAGCGGCCCTCGACCATTCGCCACTGTCCGACCCAGTCACCAGAGTGAAATTCCCGGCAAACAAATCCAGCGTAGAAATCGATTTGCCATTGCGCCT
>DATJAK010000277.1:0-56278 GCA_035516375.1 Bryobacteraceae bacterium | reverse complement strand
GTCCCGCGAAGATGCGATCAAGCTCGCGGAGTTCTATCCCGCGGGATTGAAGGTGGGTAGTTTTGTCACGGTGAACGCACCATTCGCGCCGGATGCCTACCGCGTGGAGAATGGCGTTAACACTGCCGGCCCCGGCTGTTCACGCGCCGGTTGCGAAAACCTGAAGACGCAGACCATCATGAAGCACCCGGACATCACGCACCGCGTCGTGGCGGTCGATGAAGAACTCGGCATCGTACTCCTCCGCATGAACTTCGGAAACACCGGCTCGTACGGACCCGGCAATGCGCTGATAGTTTGGGAGGCGTTCAAAGTGTACGGCGGGCAAATTCACGCAGTCGAAGCGTTCATGAAAGTGATGCCGGCGACGACGGGGTCGGGGTGGGAGTGAGGGAGTTACGGAGGCAGCCTAAGGTTGAAACTGCTTCAGTAGTAGTTCCTTGCGAATTAGGTTCAGTCCCTTGCCGTCCGCCATCAGATAGTCGTAGAACCCGCAATCCATCTCATTCGGGCATCCGTTGACCTTGAGCAATCGGCTATCCGTCCGAAACTCGATTCGCTCTGGCCAACCCTTGCCACCGCTCTGATGCTCTACCCATGAAAGTGGAAAATCAGCAACATCGCTGAACGGCGCATGGTAGACTCGGCCCGAGACGGAATCGACGATCGCCAATTGGCCGCAGCCGCTTCCGCAACCCCATCGCGGGACCGTGTAGTGACCTGCGAATTCCACGTTGGCTTTCGCTCCCTGGCGAATCATGGTGCGGTAGTACCTTTGCTTTGCGCTGAGTTTCGGATCGGCGGGCTGCCCTTGAAAGACCGTCCCGGCTGGATAGTCTGTGAACTTGGGACGACTACTCTGAGGTTGGGCAAATAACACAGCGGCGAGGAGACCTAAGAAACAGACGACAAAATGCGATCGTCTGTCCCACACGTGTTACACCAGTACCGTAAACGTCGCTTCCGTCCTCTGCACAGGCCGGTACAGCGTGTCGCGTTCCACCGGCTCCCTGCCCGCCTTGCGGATCAGTTGCAGCAGTTCGTGGCGGCGCAAGCCTTGTTGGACCGTCGACCCGGCGTCGTGGTAGATGCGCTCTTCCACAATGGTGCCGTCGATGTCGTCGGCGCCGAAGCGTAGCGCAATTTGCGCCATTTTGGGCGTCATCATCACCCAGTACGCTTTGATGTGCGGGATGTTGTCGAGCATCAGGCGCGCTACGGCGATGGCCTTGATGTCGTCGAAGCCCGTCGTCTTGGGGATGTGCTGCAACGGGGTATTGTCCGGATGGAAGGCCAGCGGGATGTAGGTCACGAAGCCGTGCGTGTCGTCCTGCAACTCGCGCAGTTTCACCAGATGGTCCACGCGGTCAACCTCGTTCTCAATGTGGCCGTAAAGCATCGTGCAGTTGGAGCGCAGGCCTAACTGATGCGCGGTGCGCGCGGTTTCGATCCACTCGTTGCCATCGATTTTGTGGTCGCAGATGATGCGGCGCACACCCTCGCTGAAGACCTCCGCGCCGCCGCCCGGCAGTGAATCCATGCCGGCATCGCGCAGACGTTCCAGGGTTTCGCGGACGGAAATCTTCGCACGGCGCGCCAGGTAGGCGATCTCCACCATGGTGAACGCCTTTAGATGCACCTGCGGGAAGCGCTGCTTCAATCCGCGCAGCATTTCGCAATACCAGTCGAGTGTCAATTGCGGGTGCAGGCCGCCGACGATGTGGAATTCCGTGACCGCTTCGCTCCAGCCTTCGCCGGCACGGTGCCACACTTCGTCGAGCGACATGGTGTAGGCCTTGGGGTCGCTCACGCGTTTGCCAAAGGCGCACAGTCGGCAACTGGCCACGCACACATCGGTGGGGTTGATGTGCCGGTTCACATTGAAATACGTGGTGTCGCCGTGAAGCCGCTCGCGCACCAGGTTGGCCAGATAACCGAGCGCCAGAATGTCACTCGTGCGATAGAGCGCCACGCCGTCATCGAACGAAAGCCGTTCGCCGGCCTCCACTTTGCGGCGGATGGGAACTAAATGCTTATCTTCAATCACCACTTGCATTTCAGGCACCTGGTCTTTGGAGCAGGAAGATGTCTGCAGCCCAGAAGAGAAAGAATAGCACGCTCACGTAACCGTTCATGGTGAAGAAGGCGGCGTCGACACGGGAAAGGTCGTTGGCCTTCACCAGGCTGTGCTCGTAGACCAAAACCGCGGCGATGGCAGCGATACCGGCCAGGGCCAGTACTCCCAAATGCAAAGTCAGTACCAACTCCAAAAGGCAGAGCACCATGAGGACATGGAGCGCGCGCGCAACCAGCAGAGCGCCCCCAATTCCGATCCGTCGCGGGATGCTGAACAAACCTTCAGCGGTATCGAATTCGTAATCCTGGCAGGAATAGATGATGTCGAATCCGGCAGTCCAAAAGGTGACGGCAGCAGTCAGCCAGAGGATGCGTAGGTCGAGTGAACCGGCCACCGCGATCCAGGCAGCCGCCGGCGCCACGCCCAGGCAAAAACCCAACACCAGGTGCGAGAACGACGTGAACCGCTTAGTGAACGAGTAAAAAAAGACCAGCGCCAAGGCCGCCGGCGCGAGCCGCAAACACAATGGATTCAACGCGCCCGCAGCGAGGAAGAAGACCGCGGCGGAGGCCACAACGAAGCTCCAGGCAAATCCCTGGCTCACTAAGCCCGTGGGCAGATGTCGCATCTTTGTCCGCGGATTTCGGGAGTCAATCGGGGCATCCACCAGCCGGTTGAACGCCATGGCGGCTGAGCGCGCGCCCACCATGGCCAGGCAGATCCAAAGAATTTTTTTGCCCGCCAGGGCGTACCCGAATCCGGTTTGCCGAAAAGCCAGCAGAGCCCCCGTTAAAGCAAACGGCAGGGCGAACACCGAGTGCTCGAATTTGATCATTTCGAGCGTCAGGCGGAGGCGTTTCCAGATCATTTCCGGCGAGTGCCCCTATTGTAGCGCGGCCTTATCGTGCTAATTTGGGCTACTGTAGAATGCCAATGCTGGAAGCGGCCGCCGCGTCCGACCAAGGCTGTGTCAGGTCCAATAATGAGGATTACTGCCTCATTGAGCCTCAGTTGGGGTTGTATGTGCTGGCAGATGGAATGGGCGGGGCTAAAGCGGGCGAGCGGGCGTCGCGGCTGGCTGTAGAAACGGTCGCGAAGATGGTCCACAGTTCCGATCGGCGCGACTCCCAGGTGTTGCTCCAGGCGGTCGAGGAAGCCAACCGCCAGGTGCTCGACGCGGCTCAGCACGATGCGGAACTGGAAGGCATGGGCACCACCCTGGTGGTCGCCCTCGAGCTCGAAAGCGGCTTGGACATTGCCAGCGTCGGTGATAGCCGGGCGTATCTTCTGGACGAAGATGGCTTCCGCGTGATCACGGACGACCAGACCTGGGTGAACGAAGTGGGGCGTCCGCTGGGGCTCGATGAAGAGAGCTTGCGCAACCACCCCATGCGGCATGTGCTGACCATGGCCATCGGCGCCAGCGCTCCGCTCGCCGTGAACTACTATTCGGTGCCGCTCAAAGGACGCGCGTTGCTGCTCATGTGCAGCGATGGATTGCATGGCGTGGTGCAGGGTGAAGACCTGGAGCGGATCGTGCGGGCGGGCTGGAACGGGCTTTCCCTTGCGGACAGCTGCCAAAATCTGATTGACGCCGCCAAAGAGGCCGGGGGGCCTGACAACATCACCGTAGTGCTCGTGAGGAAGCCAGGGTAGCGCGCCAAATTTACAGACGAGAGAAACCGATCGCCTGCCGCACCAGAGTAAGTCAAGCCTGGTCCCTGCTCAGTGAAATCCAGTTGGGCCGCGGTAGCGCTGGCCGTAGCGCTTTCCTGCCCGGCGACGGCTCAAGTCGCGATTCTTCAGATTCAAATTGTCGAAGGTGACGGCGGCGTGCATGCGCCGGGTCTACGCAGCGCGCGGCCGTTGACGGTTGAGGTCACCGATGAGACAGGCCGCCCGGTGCCGCGCGCAGCCGTCAGCTTTCACCTGCCCGAAGACGGGCCGGGAGGCGTCTTCGCCAACGGCCTCCGTACGGACGTCGCCGTCACCGATGAGCACGGCCGGGCCAGCCTGCGCGGATGGCAGTTGAACCGGGTGCCGGGACGATTCCAAATCCGCATCACCGCCTCCAAGGAACAAGCTACCGCGGGGCTGGTCTCGTTCCAATACATCTCCGAACCGGCCGGCGGCGTGGAGGCTAAGAACTCGGGGACACCTGGAAATTCGCACTCGCATTTGAAGTGGCTGGCGATTGTCGCGTTGGCGGGCGGCGGCGCGGCCGGAGCCGGTTTGGTAATGACTCGCCACACAGCGAGTTCCTCCAGCGCAGCCCCGGCCGTTACTCTCGGGACGCCCACCATCACGGTTGGTAAGCCATGATCCGTCCGCTACGGGCTCTGGCGCTGGCGGCGGTTCTGCTGCCGGCGGCATACGCGCAATTTCAGTTCTCGGTCGTCGTAGGGACTACGGAACAGCCAGTCGGGGCTGTCTACGATTTTGGCAAGGTAGCGAGCGGCGATTCCTCTTCGGTTCACCTCCGATTGCGCAACACTTCCCACGCCAGCGCCACTCTCACCCTCCTCGCCGTTGCGGGAACCGGTTTCACGCTGTCGGGCGGCCCTTCGTTGCCGGCAATGCTCGATCCGCAAGCGACAGCGGATTTCACAGTAACCTTTACCGCATCCATTACCGGCAGCTACAGCGCGGCGTTGAGCGCCGATGGGGTTTCGGCGGAACTGGCGGCCGAGGTGGTTCCGGGGTTGACGTATCAAGTGGAAACCCTGGTGGGAACCATCTTGCTAGGTCCTTCCGTGGATTTTGGCTCGGCGCTGGTGGGGCAGGCGGAAACCATGCGGTTCGACGTCAGCGACCAGACCGGCCTGGCGCTTCCGGTCCCAGGGATCAGCCTAAGCGGAGGCGATTTCGCGTTGAGCGCTGCCGTTCCGGCCGGTTTGCTCCAACCCGGCCAGAGCAGCAGTTTTGACGTGCAATTCCTGCCCACGGCTGCAGGGTTGCGCAACGCCACCCTCACCATCGGCGCGCGCACGGTTGCGTTGAGCGGCACCGGCATCATGCCGGACTTACCGGAGCCGCAAATCACCCTCGACCTGGCTCAAGCGCAAAGCGCGCAACAGGGCTCCGTGCAGGTGACGTTCGATCACCCCGCCGCAACAAGCGGAGACGGAATGTTGACACTGGCGGTTCAGCCCGCCGTCACCGGGCCCGCCGATCCTTCGATCGCCTTTGCCGCCGGCGGGCTTACCGCGGCTTTCACGTTCAACGTCGGCGATACGCAAGCCTCGTTCGGCGGTCAAACAGCAGCGGCTTTCCAAACCGGAACCACCGCCGGCAATCTCGTGTTTACGGCACAAATCACCGGGGCGCCTGCGGCACAGGCCGTCCAGCGGACCGTCTCCATCGCCCCGGCGTTGGTCGGGCTCACCACCGCCGCGGCGTCCAGGTCAGCGGGCGCCATCACCGTCCAACTCGATGGCTTCGACAACACGCGCACCGCAGGTGCCTTAACCTTCTCCTTTTTCGACGCTTCGGGAAATACGCTGACAGGGCCCATCGCCGTGGATGGCGGACCCGCTTTCCAGGCGTATTTTCAGGATTCGGAAACCGGCGGCAGTTTCGGGCTTCAGGCCGTGTTCCCAGTGACGGGTGACCCCGCTCGGATCGCCTTTTTCACGGCCAACGTGGCGAACCAAGCGGGTACAACCACTACTGCGCGGACACCGTTTTGAACAACTTCAAGCGCTCTGCCGCAGCCACTCGCGGAGTGCATCGCCGTAGAGAATGATGCCTTTGCGCGAATACCGCAGATACCCCTGGCGGCGGAACTGGTTCATGTAATGCGTGACGATCTCACGTGACGTGCCCACATATTGCGACAGCATTTCGTGGGTGAACGGCACCATGCTGACGGATCCGTCTTCCACCGGCTTTCCCAACCGCTCCGAGAAACGGATGAGGCAGCGGGCCAGTCGCCGGGCGATATTGTCTACGGAGAAGCTCTCGATTCGGTGCGTGAAATCGATGGTGCGCTGAACCAGGATCTGCAACAAAGCTACCGCCAGCCGCGGACGTTTCAGAATGATGTCCTCGATTTCGGCGGTAGTCCAAGTCATCAGCTTTGTGTTTTCCATGGCGATGGCCTGTTCGGATCGCTGGGGCAAATTCAAGAAGGCCGATTCGCCGAAGAATTCGTCGGCTTGGTAGATGTCCACAACTACCTGGTGGCCGTCATCCGCCAGCCGCGAAACTTTGACCTTTCCATCAATCACCAGGTAGATCGCCGTCGAGGGCTGGTCCTGGTTATAAATCAGTTGCCCCTTGCGGTATTCCACGATGCTCGAACATGGGAGATGTGCCAGTGGATCTTCGAGTGCCTTTTGCGGTGCAAGTTGAATCGGGCTCGTTGCCATTTGTCCTCCTAGAAATGTGCTGATCCCCGTTGCGATTGTTGCGCCGCGGCGAGGGGTCGCCGGAGGCGCTTCGGAAAGTGTTGCCAGCAGCCGAATTTTGTTCGTTTGCATACCAACCAAAGTGCGAAACACGGTCGCGCACTCTCGTCAATATTCGGCTGTACGCTACCTCTCACGGGAACTGTATGAGCAAAACACCTGCCAAATCACCGGGACGCTGTCACGCCGTCCAAATCGTGTCGTAAGTGCTGGAATGTATGGCACATAGAGGCGTGGAGTGGGGCCAGCCCGGCGAGCATAGGCACACTGTACAAATTTGCACGACCGAGGAAAAGTCTACGTCATCCGGCAAGAAGTGTTACGCGGCCCGCGGAGAGAAAATCTTGCAGCACTTGGGTAGATGATAGAATCTACAGTTCTTTTGGGGGCAGAGGTTGACCAAACGCCGCAGCATTGAAATCGAAGGGCTTCACCATACGCATCCGATCCCGAACGCCAGCCAAATTGGTCCGTTTGTGATGACGGGAAGCATCACCGGCAAGGATCCACAGACGGGACAGATACCACCTGGTATTGAGCAGCAATGCGCCAACATGTTTGCCAACATTGCGCGCGTCATCCAGGCTGCCTCCGGAACGCCCGCGGACATTCTCAAGCTCACGGTCTGGCTCAAGAACCTGGGAGATCGAAAGCACGTGAACCCGGAATGGTTGCGGATGTTTCCCGACGCGAGTTCGCGGCCCGCGCGGCACACGTTCCACGAGCCCGATCTCTCCGGTGGAATCCTGGTTCAGTGCGAATTCTTCGCGGTCGTCGCTGAGAAATGAGCGCGCTCCAGTGCGAGCAGCTCGCGCTTGCGCTCGGCGCCCCAGCGATAGCCGCCGAGTTCACCGGATCCTCGAATCACGCGGTGGCACGGAATTGCCAACGCGACGCGGTTGGCGGCGCATGCGCTCGCAACCGCCCGTGCCGCCCGTGGTTTACCGATGGCGGATGCAACTTCGCCATAGGAGCGCACCTCACCACATGGGATCGACTGCAGATAGTTCCAAACTCGCATCTGAAACGCCGTGGCGCGGACATCCACGGGAAGATTGAGGCTGGGCTGTTCACCCGCAAGATAATTTCGCAGCGATTGCATGCACGCCTCGAATTCCTCGCTGGCGGGTTCGGACATCCGCTCCAGCCGCGCATCCGGGTATTCCTTGCGGAGGGCCTCCAGAAGGGATTGACGGCTCTCGCCGAATTGAACAAAGCAAACGCCGCGATCGGTGGCAGCAATCATCAGCAGACCGAGCGGCGAATCGGTTATGGCGTGCGTGATGGTCAGCCCGCGGCCTCCTTGCCGGTAGCGGTTCGGGGTCATACCGAGCCGCGCATCGGAGCGCTCGTAAACCCGGCTGGCGGAGCCAAAACCCGCGTCGTACACGGCCTCGGTGACGTCTTTCGATTGTTTGAGCGCGCTCTTGAGCGAGTCGAGGCGGCACGCATCCAGGTACTTTTTCGGAGAAAGCCCAACCGCCGCTTTGAAACTGCGCTGCAAATGAAACCGGCTCAAGCCGGCGCGCGCGGCAAGATGTTGCAGAGTGAGCGGCTCATCCGAGTGGCTTTCGATATACCGGCACAATTCGTGAATCCTGGCGAGATCCGAGGCGGGTTCTCGAAGCGGGCGGCAGCGTTGGCAGGGCCGCAAGCCGGCGCGCTCCGCCGCCTTCGCCGTGGGGTAGAAGCGCACGTTGCGGCGTAGCGGCCGGCGCGCAGGACAGGAGGGACGGCAGAAGATTCCCGTGGTCTCGACACCAAAGAAGAACAGGCCGTCAAATCCACGGTCTCGATTCTTGACTGCCTCCCAGCATTGTTCGGCACTCATCATAAGACCAGCTTGCCTGATCCGCTCGCCGGGTTCCATCCGATTCTTGCGGTGAAATGTCGGAAACCCAGTGGCCTAGCCCGCCGTTTGCGCATCCGGTAGCCGGGCAATCATTTCCCGGACCCGCTGGACGATTGCGGGTGCGGCCTCTTCCGGCGATCCGCAGTCAAAGGGTGGCTGCGGATCGTATTCCATCGCAAGCTGTACGAATTGCGCTTCCCCGACGCCCCGTAACTTGGCGAGGACAGCGAGTCCGAAGTCGATTCCGGCGGTAACGCCGCCGCCCGTGATGCGATTGCGATCGGCCACCACTCGGGCTTTTACGGGTACGGCTCCGAAACTCTTCAGTTGCTCGTGTGCCGCCCAATGCGTGGTAGCTTGATACCCGTTCAGCAATCCGGCGGCGCCGAGGATGAGCGAGCCGCTGCAAACGGAGGTGATGTACACCGACTGTCGAGCGGCGTCCCGGAGAAACGCGATCAACTCGGCATCCTCCATGGCGGTTGGCGTTCCAAACCCGCCTGGCACGAACAACACGTCGAGTTTGGCAGGACGTTTGGCGAGTGTTGCCGTGGGAACCATGGCCTTCCCGCTATCGGAAATCACAGGCTCGAGCGTTTTCCAAAACAGGTAAATGTTCGAATGCATCCAGAGGGCCGTGAGTGGCCCAACCAGGTCGAGCAGCGTAAACCCCGGGTATAGAAGCATGCCAACTTCGAGAGGTTCTTGACTCATTTTCTTGATTCATCCTTTCCCAAACATTCCAATTACGAACAGACACACTTGCCCCTTTGCGTCCGCTGGTGTCGGACGCGGCGAAGAACTACTGTCAATGGGTTATCGATCAGCCACTGCGGATTTTGGCTTTGCGCGGTTTAACGGGAGAAAGCGATCGGGCAACCAGCGAGTCAAAAGCGGCGGCGGCCCGCCGGTCGGCATCGGGGGCTCTCACGAAGCGGTAGGCCGCGTGATGCGCCAGATAAATGCCGGTCAGTTCCCAGACGAACTGGTCGCCATCCAGATCGCTACGCAGATGGCCGCCGTCGATCGCGTCCTGGACCAGTTGCTTCAGGAAGCCGCGCCAACTACTCTCCTGCGCGACGACCCAGTCCCGTACCGGACCCTCCAGATCGTCGAACTCAAACATCGCGGCCGCCACCGGACAGCCGCCCGGGAGCCCGGCGCGCTTCGTCCACCCGAGCCAGTGAGTCACCAGCGCTTTCAATCGCGGCAGCCCCGCCGGCGCACGCATAGCGGGCTCGACGATGTGCCCGGTGCCGACTTTCAGCGTGTGCTCGAGGAGCGCGATCTGCAGCTCGTCTTTGGACTTGAAATGCGCGAACAAGCCGCTTTTCGACATGCCCGCTTGTTCCGCCAAAACGCCCAAAGTGACACCGTTCAAACCTGCCTGGCTCATGAGGGCCAAGCCTTTGTCGAGGATGCGTTCACGGGTCGAGGGCGTCTCCACGGCTTCAACAATAGCACGACCGGTCGGTCGCGTCAAGGAGAATAAGCGCGGCTCAAGGACCTTTTGATTGTATTAATAAACTGGTACACTATTATATTAGATGAATACCACACGCAATGGAAAACGGGTCTTCGCGTTTGGGCTCGATTTGCACAGCGGGGTTCCGGTCTATCGCCAGTTGATCGACCAGGTGTTGGGCGCCATCGCGGCAGGTGGACTGACTGGCGGCGACCAGCTTCCGACCGTGCGGCAGGTGGCGGTGGACCTCTCGATCAATCCGAATACGGTGGTGCGGGCCTATCGGGAGTTGGAAATTCGCGGCACGCTCGAGACTCAGCAGGGCACGGGCACCTTTGTTAGCCACCAGAAGGTGAAGCGGGACGAGGTGGAGCGGCAGCGCCAACTCGCGCAACTGGCGGCCGATTTCGTCGCACGCGCCGGAGCAGCAGGTTTCACGGTCGATGATTTATTGGAGCAGTTAGAGGATCGCCGGAAGGATGCCGGTAAGAACAGGAGATGACGTCATGAAAACCAACAACGTGGGACTGGCGGTGTTTGTCGTTTGTGCGGCAGCAGGGGCGGGAGCAACAGCCTTGATGATGTCGCCGTCACCATTGATCGTTGGAGTCGCCCTAGGTCTGTACCTGCTGTTTGCCATTCGTGTGGCCGACCAATGGGAAAAAGTTGCGGTGCTGCGTTTCGGGCGCTACATCGGCCTGCGCGGTCCCGGGATGTTCATGATCATTCCCATCGTGGATACGGTCAGCCGCTACGTCGATCAGCGGGTGCGCGTGGCCAACGTCTCCGCCGAGTCGACGCTGACGCGCGATACGGTTCCCGTGAACGTGGATGCGATCGTGTTCTGGATGGTGTGGAACGCGGAGAAGTCCATACTCGAAGTGCAAGACTTTGTGCAGGCGATCACGCTGAGCGCGCAAACGGCCTTGCGGGAGTCGATCGGGCGGCACGAGCTGCACCAGATGGTGGCGGAGCGCGAGATGCTCGGCCACGAACTGCAGCGCATTCTGGATGAGAAGACCAACTCATGGGGCATTACCGTGCAATCGGTGGAGATTCGGGATGTACAGATTCCTCTGGCGTTGCAGGATGCCATGTCGCGTGAGGCGCAGGCGGAGCGGGAGCGGCGCGCGCGCACGATCCTAGGGCTAGCGGAAACCGAGATTTCCGAGAACTTCTCGAAGGCTGCGGCAACCTACCAGAACAACCCGGTTGCCTTACACCTGCGCGCGATGAACATGCTGTATGAAGCCATCAAGGAGCGCGGATCCATGGTGATCGTGCCCTCCTCCGCGGTAGAGACCATGGGATTGGGCGGCACGCTAGCGACCGCTGCGCTGGGCGGGGCCAAGGTCGAGTGACCCTCCGTCCTTTGTGGTGATCCCGGAAGAAAGCGGGCATGGCCCTGCCCCACCCTTGCTACCATATACCCATGCGGCTGATCACAATTTCACTTGCCATCGCCATGGGGTGCGCGCCGCTCCTCGCGAAAGATGAAAAGGCCAAGACGGATGAGAGGCTGGACGATTCTGCCAGCCTGTTCTCGGAAGTCATGGGGACACCAGACAAGGCGATACCGCAATCTCTACTGGATAAATCCGCATGCATCGTGCTGGTGCCTGGTTTGAAGAAGGGTGCATTTGTAGTGGGAGGGAAGTTTGGCCGCGGCTTTGCGCTTTGCCGCAACATGAGCGGGCAAGGCTGGGGTCCGCCGGCGGCCATTCGCATTGAAGGCGGCAGCTTCGGGCTTCAGATCGGGGTATCGTCCACCGACGTGATTCTGCTGATCATGAATGAGCGCGGGATGAAGCGCCTGACCACCAGCAAATTCACGATTGGCGGCGAGGCCACGGCGGCCGCTGGACCGGTAGGCCGCGACGCCACCGCGCAGACCGACGTGCTGCTGACAGCCGAGATTCTTTCCTGGTCCCGCTCACGCGGGCTGTTCGCAGGCGTGTCGCTGGATGGCGCGACGCTGCGCAACGACATCGACGAAAACAAGATCATGTACGGCCAGCCGTGGGATAACAAGCAGATCCTCCTCAGCGGCGCCACACCTCCCGCAGCGGCGGGAAAGCTGCTGGAGGTGCTCAACAAATATTCGCCGCGCGAGACCCACTGAGACGCGTACCGCTCCCTCTGGTCGCGGCTCGGTAACTCTTCCTAGTGGACGGCGACGCAGTAGAGCAGTCCGGCGCCACAGGTTCGATCGAAAACGCCGAATTGTGCCATAACGGAGTGGGGCAGACGATCGGTTTGTGTCGTCTGCCTAGTTGCCCGCGATCGGCAGACCACAAACAGCGATGGTCTGCCCTACTGCGTGCCTAATTGACGGCGAAGCAGTAGAGCAGACCGGCCCCGCCGGTGCTCACCAGGTTCGGCTGGCTGCAGCCGCGGCTGGGGTGCGCCGAATTCCACGAGGTGTTGCCCCCGCCAGTGCGGTCGAAATGGCCGAGCTGGGCGGTGCCGGTATCGCTGCTCGTCCAGTTCTTGCACGTGTGGTCGTTGCCGTCGGTATAGGCTCGGCCGTCGGGCATCGAGCCAGTGAGAATATCGTGCTGGTTCGGATTATCGCCAAACCCCTTGACCGTATCGCCTTTTTCCGTCAGGACCGAAGCCCTCGAGACATTGTTGCCGAGACGCGCGGCGTCGAGAGTATCGCCATGCAGATCGGCAACACTCTGGGCCACCCGCTGGCCTTTGGCGTTGTACCAGGGCCCATTGCCGATACGGTCGCGGGCATTCACAACCGGTTGTCCATCGGCGGCGCTGGTGCTGAGGTAGGCGTGCCAGGTGCGGTTGCCCGCGCCGGCTGCTTCGGCGAGAGACTGGCAGTGGCGGTCGGCCCCGGCCAGGCCCCCGAGATCGGCGCCTTTACCGGCCCCGGTGCTGGTGACGAAGAAACTCATGGGCTGCGGCGGCGCCTGGTTCTGCTGGGCGATGGCGGCCCACGATCCCAATGTCAAGAACGCAATCATGATCATCGGCTGCTGACTTCTGGGCATTGCTGGTTCTCCTTGTGTGTCATTTGTGTGAAACACGCACATCCCCGCTTTGTATTTGGATCAGGGTATCACAAGGGGCCAAAGTAATTGCGGAGGTATACTCGGAACTTAGCTCAACAAAGCGGTGTGGAGGAGGCGATGGAGCAACTGTTCTGGGTTCCGGTAATACTCGCGGCGATCATATTGCTCTATTTGATTCTGGGCAGCTTCTTCACCGTACGCACCGCCCAGGTGGCAGTGATTACGCGATTCGGTAAGTTCCTGCGAGCGGCAGAGCCTGGACTGAACTGGAAGCGGCCGTTTGTCGATTCCGTGGCGGGCATGGTAAGTCTGCGCGTAAATCAGATCACCTTGACCATGGAGACGAAGACCAAAGACAACGTGTTCGTCACCATTCCGATTTCGGTACAAAACCGCGTCCGCCCGGAGAGAGTCTACGATGCCTTCTATAAACTCTCCGATCCGGCGGCGCAGATCAAATCCTACGTGGAGCAGGTGATCCTGGGGCATGTGCCGGGAATGACGCTCGACGAAGTATTCGCTTCGCAGTCCAGCATTGCCGCGGCGGTCAAGCAGGAGCTGGACGCGGATATGGCGGCGTTTGGATACGAGATCGTCAATGTGCTGGTAACCGATATCGTTCCCGATGAGAAAGTAAAAGCGGCCATGAACAACATCAACGCCGCCCAGCGCGAGCAGGTGGCCGCGAACGCGAGGGGCGAAGCCGAGAAGATTCTGGTAGTCAAGAAGGCTGAAGCCGAAGCGGAGAGCAAGGCCCTGCAGGGGCAAGGCATCGCGAATCAAAGGAAAGCCATCATCGAAGGCCTGCAATCCTCGATTGAGCAGTTCCAGAAGGTGGTGGAAGGAGCCACTGCGAAGGAGGTCATGCAGTTGGTGATGGTCACGCAGTATTTCGATACGCTGAAATCGATCGGCGAAAGCGACAAGACCAACACCTTGTTCCTGGCTCACTCGCCGGGAGCAGTTAAAGAACTGTCCGAGCAACTGATGCAGTCGATGTTGGTGGTGGAGAGAGCGACCCCGCGCTCAACCTAACGCCGGTTGCGCGCCAGGTACGCTGCCAGGGCGTCCAAGTCCGCGTCGGAGATTTCCGTCTTGCGGAAGAACGGCATAATCGAAACCCCCTTGCGGACGAAGGTCTTGGTAATCTGCGGCAATAAGTCGGTGCGCTCTTCCAGCAGGGCTGGCTTGGAACCCTTGTATTTGGCTTGGAGAGCGACCGTGCCGGGCAATGGGCCGTTGCCGTGGCAGGTGGCGCACCAATATTCGAAGACTTGCTTGCCTTTAGCGAGAGTGGCATCGTCGGCAGCCGCAGCGACCGCCGCGAACAGGCTTAGCAGAAGAAGAAGCTTGGTCATGCGCGGGCCTTTCTCAAATGCTTGGGCCAAATCCCGTAGCGGCCGGCCGAGAGGATCCCGTTCGGATCCACCGCATCTTTCACGGTTTCGTGGAAGCGCAGCAGGGCGTGGTTGTTGAAGGAATAGGTGGCCATCACGTCATCCTGGAAAGCCGGCGCGGTGCGATATTCGCCCCAACCATGCTCGGCCGCGATTTGCACCAGCTTCTTGAATGACTCGCGATTCTTCCGGTTCGTCGCGACGTTGTGCGTGATCGGGAAACCAAACAGGAAGATGAAAGCTCGCATCCAATAGGTGGTCGGGAGACTGAAGCTCAGAATCGGCAGGCCAAAATCGCGGGCGGCTTGGGAAAAAATGCGATTCGCTTCGAAGACGGCTTCACCCGTGCGCGGGATGATCGGCGAAAACCAGATGTGGCCTTCGCCCGGCGTGGGGTTCAGCGGAGAGCGCGCGCCGATGGAAAACATCTCCAGGCTGGGAATCCCGAACTCCGGCTTGTGAACTCTGTTGAACTGATCGGGCGTCAGCGGCAGCTTGTAGAATTCGCCGTCCTGGAATTTGGCGCCGGGAATTGCCGAGAACTTCTCGCGCGCGTATTCCCACTGTGCGGCGATGGCTTTGGCCGGTCCGTAGAACTTAACGGTGCAACTCCAGTAGTGAATGCCTTTGTCGCGCGCGTAACGCTGCAGCTCGGGCGACGAGATGCCATCCGGCTTGGCCAGCATGGCAGAGACCTCAGGAGACGGCGGAGGCATCATGAACCCGCCGACCAGGGGGCTGCCGATGCCGGGCATGCCGTTCGAGATGCCGGAATTTTCGAGAAGCGTGAGCGTGTCGATCAGCGGGATGAGGTCGTCATGATTGGGCACCGTTACGGTACCCGTCAGGTACGCGTCCGGCTGGGGCATCAGCCAGAAGCCCATCTTGGTGACCACGCCGAAGTTCGACTGCGAGAAGATACCGTCGATCCACGGCCCGAATCCGAATTTGTATTCCTGCCAGGTTTTCGCGCCGGGCATGGCGCCCATGCCGGTATGCAGAAGATCGCCGTTAGCCAGCACCACTTCCATGCCGCAGTGCGAGTCGAAATGGTTCCGGTATTGCGGTTGCAGGTAGCCGCCGCCGTGATCGAGCGCATTGCCCACGGGGCTGCCCCAGCCCGGATCGGGCACATCGACCCACAGCTTGTAGCCCTTTTCTTGAATGTGACGGTAGAGATCGAAGTAGCTGACACCGGGCTCGACCAGCGCGTAGGCGTTGCGTTCGCTCACTTCGAGCACGCGGTTCATGCGCTTCAGATCGAGCACCACGCTGCCTGAGAGGTTGGGCGCGGAACCGCCGTAGCCGAGATTCTTGCCGGTGGAGATGGTGTAGATCGGAATCTTGTACGCGTTGGCGGTCTTCACCACCTTCTGCACTTCTTCGACGGTGTTGGGCGCTACGGCCGAGGAGGCCACGCGCTCCTCTTCTTCGCCCCAGAACGGCGAGTAGGCGTCCCGATAGAGGGCGACATCTTCATCGCTGGTGAACACCCACTCCTTGCCGACGGCTTCTTCGAACTGCTTGATCGCGTCAGAAAAATCTTTGCTTTTGACGCCGGGTGGGAGTTTCATCAGAGGTCTTCTTTCTTAGGCGCGATCACCCACGAAAACAGCGGCTCGGAATCGAGCCCTGCCGCGCGAGTGGGCGTGACGATGGTCCGATCACACGTGTCCGCCCGGCTCACTGGAAAACGAGCCATCAGATCGGCAACGGAGCTTGCCCAGCCGGGCCGCCCGGCAAGCAACGAAGCGTCACCTAGCAGAGTCTGCGGGCCCGTGAGCGCGTGTTCCATCCGGCCGTTTGCGGAGACGGTATGCTGGCCGCGGAACACGACGCGCATGCGATGGTCCCACGCCAGGCGCTCCAGGCAAAAGAGCGGACCATGCGCCGTCAAGCCGCCAATCGCGACCGGCTCTTGTATCCAGCGGAGGGAGAGGTCGTGGTACCACACGTCGGTGATGTCGCCTTCGATTCCATGCGCGGCGAGCCCCAGCGTGCGGGCCTGCGCCGCAAACTCGCGGCTGGAAGGAAATCGGTGATCGAAGATAATCTTGTACAGCGGCAGCGTCTCAACCGCAGGTGCGGACGACGTGCCGGCCAGGCCCGCGATCGGCAGCATCGACGCTGCCACGCCCGCTTGGAGAAACTCTCTCCGGCTTGCCATGCAGGAACCTCCTCGCAGAACGTATTGTGACACGGCCGGCGTCTGGCCAACCGTCCAAACACAGTCAAATTCTGCATCCGGAGGGTTGTTCAGACCGCAACCGCAGCCAAGGCTTCCGCGAGGACCAGCGTGCCTTGGGCGATCGCTTCCTTGGAAGCAAACTCATCGGGGCGGTGGCTCACCCCGTTGCGGCAGGGGATAAAGACCATCGCGACGGGCGCGATGCGCGCCATGAACAGCGAATCGTGATAGGCGCGGCTCACCATTTGTTGACTGCCGATGGAGTGCTTCCGGCAGGCGGCGCTGAGGGCGTCCAGCAGCTCGGGAGCGCACTGCGCGGGCGGGTCGGAGTTCAGCATCTCGGTGCGGATCGACACGCCTCGGCGGTGGGAGATCTCCTGGGAAGCTCTCGCCACTGCCGCGATCACGCCATTGCGGCGGGTCACGTCGACATCCCTTACATCCATTTCGATCCGAACGCGGCTAGGAACGCTGTTGATCGCGCCGGGAAACACTTCGCACACGCCGGTGGTGCCCACCGTATCGATCACGCCAGTGGCTTTGACGGCAGTCTCGAGCGCCAGCGCGAGTTCAGCGGCTGCGAGAAACGCGTCGTGCCGGTCGGGCATCAGCATCGCTCCGGCGTGGCCACCTTCCCCATCGATCCAGATGCGCAGGCTGGCCGGCGCCGCGATGGAACTTACGAGGCCGATCGACAGCCCCTCGCGTTCGAGCAGGGGCCCCTGTTCGATATGAAGCTCGATGAAGGCGGAATAATGGCCCTGCCGCAAGCGCACACCGAACAAACTGGCGGTGAAGCCAGCTGCATTGCGGAATTCGCGCAGCGTGCGTCCCTCGTTATCGCGCAAGTTCTGATCGGCCGTATCTTCGAGGCTGCCCGACATCATGCGGCTTCCCAGGCATCCGATTCCGAAACGCGTGGGCTCCTCGGCCGTGAACACGATCAACTCGATCGAGCGGCGCGGACGAAATCCCGAGCGTTGGAGCGCGCGAATGGCTTCGAGACCGCCCAGCACACCCACCGTTCCATCGAAACGGCCGGCGTGCGGAATGGCGTCGATGTGCGAGCCGGTGGCCGCCGCGGGGAGCGCCTCCTGCGTGCCCGGCCACCGCGCGAACGTATTGCCGACCGCATCTTCGCGAATTGAAAGACCGGCTTCCGAGCAGAGGGACTTTACGTAGCGGCGCGCGCGCAGATCCGTATCGGAGAAGACTACGCGCGTAACCGCGGGCGGCTCGACCTCCGAGAACGTCGCCAGCGTGTCCAGTTCCGCCATCAGGCGGTCCGCATCGATCTCGAGGTGCATGTTCACTCCAGCGGGTGACGGTTCCAATCTTTGTAGATCAGGTATTTCGCGGGCGCTTTGCCGAACGCGCCAAACCATTGCGGACAGTAGGGCGCCATCCAGATGAAGTCACCCGCCGCTACCGGATACCAGCTTTCGCCGAGGCGGTAGATGCCTCCGCCTTCGAGCATCAGCAGGCCGTGCTCCATCACGTGAACCTCCACCATGGGCAGCGCCGCTCCCGGTTGGAAGGTCATGGTATTGACTGCGAAGTCGAAGGCGAAATCGTCTGGAAGTAAGACGCGGACAGCAAGGTCTTCATCGCCCATGAGCGGCTTGGGTTCCACGTCGCTCTCCCGGCCGGTCAGAATGCAGGGCGGATTCTTGTCCAGCGGTTTGTATGCTTTTTCAATTACCGCGGCACGGCTGGGTACTGCGGCTTCGAAGCGGGCAGCCTGCGCAGTGGACAGAAAACAGTAATCACCGGCCGCGAGCCGCTGCTCACCGGAGTCCCCTTTGAGCATCAACTCGCCTTCCATCACGTAGACAAATCGCTGCTCTTTGGCGGGGGCCAGCACTCCGCCGGCTTCGAATTCCGCGGTGTATTGGGTGAAGCCCGCGCCCATTGCCGGGGAAACATGCACCACTGCCGTTGCGCGCTGCATGCCTGGCAGTGGGGCTCGGATGAAGGTGTCCGGCGTGAGCAGCAGGTGGTCGTGCTGGCATGTGCTACGGGTGTGTCCCAATCGTTGCATGAGGCGCCTTCTTGGTGAGATTCGGCCGGACCAACTTGCCGCCGGAGTTCGTCAGGATCTTGCCATCGACAAAGATGGTGGTGCCGCGCAAAAGCGTGCGGCGCACGGTGCCGCGAAACGTTTTCCAGGCGTACGGCGTGAGACGGTGCTTTTGAAACAGATGCTTCTCTTCGAGGGTGTGCCTGGCAGCAAGATCCACGAGGGTGAGATCGGCGTCCATACCGGTTTCGATCGAGCCCTTACCGGGAATGGCAAAGCGGCGGGCGGGCGCTGCCGCCGTCAGGCGCGCAATTGCTTCGAGCGGCAAGCCGCGCTGCTGATGGCCCTGATCCAGCAAAACAGCCAACGTGGACTGCACGCCTGCCACTCCGCCCCAGATGCGGAAAAAGTCGCTGCCTTGTTTCATTTCGGGCGGGGAAGGCGAATGGTCGGACGCGATGATGTCGACTGCGCCTTCCAACACCGAAATCCAGAGAGTCTCCTGCACGCCGGCGTTCCGCAGCGGGGGCGCGCATTTGGCCACTGCGCCCAGCAGGAGCAGATCGTCCTCGGTGAAGAAAAGATAGTGCGGGCAGGTTTCAATCGAAACGTCGACACCCAACGAGCGGGCTTGGACGGCAGCCAGCACCCCGCGGCCGGAACTGACGTGCACGATGTGCAGTTTCGCGCCCGTTTCAGCTGCCAGGAGTGTGGCGCGCTGGATGGCTTCCACTTCCGCCAACACCGGGCGGGATTCAAGGTAATCGCGGATGCCGGTGCGGCCCGCCGCCACCGCACGCCGCGCCAGCGTTTTTGTGAGCTCCTCGGATTCGGCATGCACCGAAACCGGCAGGCCGAGCCGCACCGCTTCGCGCATGCCTTCATAGAGCGTGACGTCGTCGGCGCGCGGGAATTCGTCGAGCCCCGAATCGCTCATGAAAGCTTTGAAGCCGACGACACCGCACGCGCCGAGCTCGGCGATCTGGTCGCGGTTACCGGGAACGATGCCGCCCCAAAGCGCAAAGTCCGTTATGGACGCGCGTTCCAGAGCTTGCCGTTTCTGCTCGAACTCCTCCGGTCCGACGGTACAAGGCGCAGAGTTCAGCGGCATATCGAAGAAGAGCGTGCCACCACCAGCCGCCAATGCCCGGCTGCCGGTTGCCGCGCCTTCCCAATCGGTGCGGCCGGGTTCGTTGAAATGCACGTGGCCGTCAATCACGCCTGGAAAAATCGTGAACCCGCGCGCATCGATCTCCTCGCGCGCGGGCGGCAACTCCGGAGCGATAGCTGCGATGAGACCATCCTCGATGGCGAGATCGCCCCGGCGCGGGCCTGCCGAAGTGACCAAACTTCCGCCGCGAATCACCAAGTCAGGCACCGAGCGCCTCCACTTCCTCCAGGAATCGAAAACCCGCGGCCAGCGCGGCTGCGACATCCTCGGGCAAAACGGTCTCTTCCGGATGATGGCTGAGCCCGCCCGGGCTGCGCACGAAGAGCATCGCCGCGGGGCATTTCGCGGCCATGATCATGGCATCGTGTCCGGCGCCGCTGGCCATCCGGTGGACCGGGAAGCCGGCGCGCGCGACCGCGCGTTCCATCGCCGCGATCATCGTGGGATGCATCGGTGTGGCCGGCTGGTCGAGCCGCTGCGCCCAAGTAACCTCCAGGCCACGGCGCTCCGCGACCTGAGTCGCCGAATCGAGCAGAGTGGTGATCGCTCGGTGTCTGACCTCATCACTCGTGTGCCGCACATCCAGAGTGGCGCAGACGCGGCCCGGAATCACATTCGATGCGCCTGGCTGGACATCGAGCGATCCGACTGTCGCCCGCAGGTCCGGCGTCGTACAGGCCTCGCGTTCTACGCGGCTGATCCACTCTGCGGCACCGGCCAGGGCATCGCGGCGAAGCGCCACAGGAGTCGTGCCGGCGTGGTTGGCGCGGCCCTCGAAAACCATTTCGAAGCGGCTTTGTCCGGCGATCGATTCCACGATACCCAAGGGAAGATCGAGAGATTCGAGCACGGGCCCCTGTTCGATATGGAATTCCAGATAACCGAGTACACTGCCGGACATAGCAGCTTCGGGAAGCCGCGCCGGATCGAGTCCGAATTCGCGAACGGCATCGGCGACCGTGAGGCCTTGGGCGTCCGCGAGCGAGAGCAGTTCGGCGGCGGTACCCGCCAAGGCACGGCTCCCCAGAAACGGGACACCAAACCGGACCCCTTCTTCCTCGGAAAACGCCAACACTTCGATTCCGAAACGCACGCCGCGGTTTTCGAGAGCTTCCACCAGGGCAATTGCCATCACCACGCCCAGTACGCCATCGAATGCGCCCGCGTGCGGCACGGTGTCGATATGCGAGCCGAGATACAAGATCGGATCATGCGGGTTCAGCCCGGCACGAAGCCCGCGCAGATTCCCGGCGGCATCCACCCTCACCGCGAGACCCAGCTCCTCCATCCAGCGGCGCAGATACGCATGCACCTCGCGCGTCGCCGGCGAAAGAAACGTGCGGGTGATGTGCCCGGGTTCGTCCGTAAAGCACGCGATCTCCCGGCATCGCTCGATCACTTTTTCTGCCCGTTCGATCCAGTGATCCATCACGATCCCCGGTAGGTGCTGTAGCCGTGCGGCGCGATCAGCAGCGGCACATGGTAGTCGCCGTGCGGATCGGAAATACCGAAGCGGATGGCTACCTCGTCCAGAAAGGGCGGCTCGCTGAGCTTCTCGCCCATCCGCCGAAAGTACGCGCCGGCGGAGAAGATCAACTCGTATACGCCCACAGTCAGGCTGTCGCCGGACAGAAGTGGCTCATCGGTACGGCCGTCGCTGTTGGTGACCGCGGCTTTCAAGCGCCGCGGGGCGCCTTTTTCCAAAATGGAGATCGACACTTCCACACCGGCCGCGGGCGTGCCCCGTGAGGTGTCGAGAACATGCGTGGATAGTCGCGCCATATTAGCGCCGCAACCTCAACCCCAAACAGCCATAGGGCGGCCGCGGGTCGGTGAAGACTCCGAGTTGCTCGCCGGTCTCCGCTACGGTGTCCCAGGTGCGGTTGTTGGCTTCCAGGTCCACCGCGGCCACGCAGAGTAGTTCCGCCAGAATGCGGTTGCCCAGCTGATAAATGACCTGTTGGATGCTGCCGGATTCGAAGGCCTGGAAAACATCGTGGACCATGCCGCGCACACGCGCCGTGACTTGGCCATCCGTGAATCCAGCCGCGGGCGAGGTGTACTGCCACTCCAGATCGAGCCACATATGCAGCGGCCGGTTAGCGATATCGGGCAAGGTGGTGTATTGATCGCGCACAAAGCCCTGGAAGGAACTGCCGCCCAGCCGCAGCAGCTTGATTCCGCGCAGGCCGGAAGCGAGTTCCACGCAATCGATTTTGTCCGCGTTCCGGCTCAGCTCGATGCGTGCCGTTGCGCATTCCGGACCCGTAGGGGCAAAGGCCACGCTGCCATCGCCAATTCCGGCATATGGGATTTCCGAAGCCGACACCTGTATGCCTTCCGTCTGCGGGTACGTATTTAGAAATTTCTCGGCCAGAAACCGGCAATAGGATTCCAGGTCGCCGCCCTCGAAGTTCAGCGTCTCGCGCTGGATGAAATTCTTCATCGAATCGGTGGCAACCAAGCCGGTGTTGTCGCCGGTTGTGTAGGTGGGCCAGAAGCTATCGCCATAGAGCAACATCTTGACGGAGGCGCCGAACACAGGGCTCTGGCCGGCCGGAGCGCTGCCATCCCGATGCAATCGGTAGACGATCACATCGCCTTTGCCGTAGTAGTTGCGCTTCCAGCCGCTTGAGAACTGTTCCAATCCGTCACCTCACAGCGCGACCGCATCTTCGAGGCGAAACCAGGCGATCCGGCCGACTTCTGAAAGCGCCTGGCGAAACTCGTCCTCGGGCGAAGAATCCATGCGCACGCCCAGGGCAACGAAAATCTCGAGCTTGGTGCTTCCCTTCACGGCGTAAAGAAAGGGGAAGCCGAATTTTTCGCGGTACCCCACGTTCAGCCATTCAAAGTTCGCGAATTCCTCAGCACTCAATCGATCGAGGCCGGCCGAGGACTGTTCACCCGCAGAAGCGGCGCTCACCTTGGCCCGCGTGCCCAAATCGGGATGAGCGCGCAAGAGAGCCAACTGCTCCGCGGGTGTGGCCTTCTCCAGTTCATCGGTCATCGAGCGATGCAACGCCTGGCGCGAGCTGAACGGGCGGTGCGGCCAGGTTCGCTCGGCCACCCACGGTGAGTCTTCGAAGATCCAGCCCAGCGCCGCCACGAATTGATCGCGGGTCAGGGAGTTAATTTCGGCTAGTGTCATCATTTCGGAATACCACGGAACGCCGGCCGGCGTCGGGTGGTTTGGGTTGGCGTCACTCCCGCAACACTCCTACAGCCACGGTGGCGCGCTTGGGTGCATCACTGCGCGCGCGCGCGATGGCCCAGAAGACGCGCTCGGGGGTCGCCGGGCTATCGAGTGAAACGGGGCCCTGTTTGCCGAACGCCGCAATCGCATCGCGCAGAGCCTCTCTCACAGAAAGAGCCAGCATCAGCGGCGGTTCGCCCACGGCCTTACTGCCCAGAATCGTGCCCGCTTCGCCAGCGCGCTCCAGGAAATTCACTTCGAACACTTCGGGCAGCTCCGACCAGGAGGGCAGCTTATAGGTGGATGCGCCGCCCGTGGACACGCGGCCGTTCGCGTCCCACAGCAACTCTTCGAGCGTGAGCCATCCTGCGCCTTGCACGAACCCGCCTTCGACTTGTCCGCGATCGATCAACGGTGAAAAGGAATCGCCCACGTCCTGCAGAATGTCGACGCGCCGCACTCGGTACTGCCCGGTAAATCCGTCCACTTCGACCTCGGAAACGGCGGCGCCGTATGCGAAGTAGTGAAACGGCTGTCCGTGGCCGGCTTTGGCATCGTAGTGGATGCCCGGCGTTCGGTAGTAGCCGTGCGCGAACAGCGGCACGCGCGCCCGGTACGCGGCTTCAATCACAGCCGGAAACGGGATGCCCGTCCTTTCGTCGGACGCAAACACCAGCCCGTCCCGGAACTGCACATCACCCGGTTCGCAGGTGAGAAGTTTCGCCGCAACCGGTTTGAGCCGCTCCAGGATTTGATCGCAGGCATCGGCCACGGCCGCGCCATTCAGGTCCGTACTGGCGGATGCAGCAGACGCCGAGGTATTGGGCACCTTATCGGTACGCGTCGGCATCAAGCGCATGGCTGCCGGCGGCACACCCAGCCGGAGCGACGCGATCTGGCGGATTTTGGTGTAGAGACCCTGGCCCATCTCCGTGCCGCCGTGGTTCACCTGCACGCTGCCATCCCGATAGACCAGCATCAGCGCCCCGCCCTGGTTGTACCAGGTCAACGTGAAGGAGATGCCGAATTTCACGGGTGTGATCGCCAGGCCGCGCTTCATATGAAGGCTGGAGGCATTGAAGCGTTCGATTGCCGCGCGCCGCTCCGCCCAGCCGCTCGTAGCTTTGAGCTGGCTCCAAATCGTTTGGATTCGGCCGGCGTCCTTGACCGTTTGGCCATAGTGCGTGGTATGGCCTTCCCGATAAAAGTTTCGTTCGCGAACCTCGTCAGCAGGAAGTCCTAAAAACCGCGCGGTGCGGTCGAGGATTTCTTCAATCACCAGCATACCCTGCGGGCCGCCAAAACCGCGAAATGCGGTTTGCGAAGTTTTGTTGGTGCGGCAAATCAAGCCGGTGGCCTCGACCGCCGGCAGGTAGTAGCAATTGTCGAGATGAAATAGCGCCCGCCCCATTACCGGTTCGGAGAGATCCAGGCTCCAGCCGCCATCGGAGAAGAGCGAGACCGTCAACCCCAGTAACCGCCCCGCATCATCGAAACCCACCCGATAGCGCGCCAGGAAAGGATGCCGTTTGCCGGTAAGCGCAATATCGAGCGCTCGCGATAACCGCACGCGCACCGGCCGTTTGGTTTTCCACGCTCCGAGCGCCGCGATCGCGGCCCAGGGATTGGCTTGCGTCTCCTTGCCGCCGAACGCGCCACCCATGCGCAGGCATTCCGTCGTCACCTGGTTCCGCGGAATCCCGAGAACGCGCGCCACGATCTCCTGCGTCTCGCTCGGATGCTGGGTGGAAGCGTGAACCGAGATGCCGCCCGATTCGTCAATCCACGCCAGGGCATTTTGCACTTCCAAATAAAAATGCTCCTGCCCGCCGATGGAAATCTCACCCTCAAGGTGGTGGGGGCTCGAGGCGATCGCTTGGGCGGCATCACCGCGCTGCAGGCGCATCGGCGCGCTGAAGAACTGGTCGGCGGCGATGGCCTTCTCAATGGTCAGAATGGCCGGAAGAGGCTGGCAGCGGACATTCACTTTGGCGGCGCCCCGCTTGGCCGCGTCGAGCGTTTCGCCCAGCACCCACAGGAGCGGCTGCTGGTAATGTTGGATCTCGCTCGGAAACAGCGGCTCATCGTGCCGCGCTGGACCAGTGTTGGCTTCCCCGGGGACATCATCCTCGGTGAGCACTGTGTACACACCCGGCTCCTCTAGTGCCGCTGAAGGATCAATGGACAACACGGTTCCGTGCGCGAGTGGCGCCAACACCGGCCAGGCGTGCAGCAGTCCAGGATAGCGGCCGGCCAGGTCATCGGTGTACAACGCGGCGCCGCTCACGTGGCCGCGCGCGCTCTCGTGGGAAACGCTGCCCTTCATGCCGCTTCCCTCCCCGACTCGTACGCGAATTTGCCGAGCAACGATTGCACCATGGCCACGCGGTAATCGGCCGAGCCCCGGTGATCGGAAATTGGCCGTACGCTGCGCATCGCGGTCTCCTGGGCCTTGCGGACCGTGGCCGGGTTCCAGGTGCGGCCTTCCACTGCTCGTTCCGCCTCGAACAATCGCACAGGCATCTCTGCGACGCCGCCGTACGCGAAGCGGGCTCTCTCGACGACGCCGTTCGAGCTGAGATCGATCGCCAGGCAACAGGCCACCGTGCTGATGTCATCCAGCTTGCGCTTGGCCACCTTGTAGAATCGAGCCAGTGCCGGAAACGGTTTGGGAATCCGCACGGCCACCAACACCTCACCCGGCCGCAGAGAGGTCGCGCGATAGCCTTTGAAGAAAGCAGTCAGGGGCTGCACACGCTCACCGTTGGCATCTGCGATTCGGACCTGCGCATCGAGCGCCAACAGTAGCGGGGCGGCATCGCCAATGGGAGAAGCGGTTGCGAGATTACCTCCCAGCGTGGCCCGGTTGCGAATCAAGGGAGACGCGAACAGATCGAGCCACTCCTGGAATGCGGCGGGAGCGCCTCTCCAGCGGGAGCCAATCTCATTCAGCGAGAGGCCCGCGCCGATCTCCACATACTCGTCGGTCTCTCGAAATACTCGCAATTCCGGAACCGCATCCAGGCTGATGAGATGCGGAAACCGGGCGCCCCGCAAATTCGATTCGGCCACCAGGTCGGTCCCGCCAGACACCAGGCGAGCCTGCGGATGTTCCGCTAATTCCGCAAGACACGCGCGGAGCGTCGCGGGACGAGAGAATTTCGCGCTGCCGTCCGAATAAGCAAACTCACCTGGCTGCGGCGCCGGCAGCTCTAGACGCTCCCGGAAAGAATCATCCGCTGCGGGCCCCAGCGAGCGCGCGGCATCGGCGATCGGCCGGTAGCCGGTGCATCGGCAGAGATTCCCGCCGAGGGCCGCTGGGTCACAGGCTCCGCTGCGTCCGGGCCGATAATATTCGGCGAACAGGCTCATTACGAATCCCGGCGTACAGTAGCCGCACTGCGAGCCTCCGTGCTCGATCATCGAGCGCTGCACGGGATGCAGCTCACCCTTGGCCGCGAGGGCTTCCACCGTGTAGACCTCTTGCCCCGCCACCATGGGGAGAAGCATCAGGCAGCTATTTACCGGCCGATACTCGCAGCCCCGGCCGTTCTCTTTCACCAAAACCACGGTGCACGCGCCGCATTCACCTTCGGCGCAGCCCTCTTTGCTCCCGGTGAGGCCGAGCTCGCGGATGTGGTCGAGCAGCGTACGCTCGGGCGGCGCATCTTTGACGGAAATGGTCTGACCGTTCAGATGAAATGCGAATTCCCGAGGGCTCGGAGCGGGTTCCGGGGGCATATAACTCTATCCGCGCAGTGCGACGGGAACCGCGCAAAGACTATGGTTCAAGCATACACGAGCCAACCGGGCCGGCGGTACCGGCTGGCGGCCGCAACGGTACTAAGCGCGTTACTCGGTTACGCCGTGCCGTTCCAGCATTTCCACCGCCCGGGGGTCTCCGTTTTCCTGGGCCGCGCGGGCGTGCCTCCAGGCTGCCTCCATGTCGCCGCGCACGGCGTAAATCTCCGCCAGGGCCGCGTGTGCATCCGCATATCCGCTTTCGAGCCGCACTGCTTCCAACAGCAACCCGAGAGTCTCATCCTGCTTGCCTTGCATGCGGTAGAGTTGCGCCAGGTTGTGATACGGAGTGGCATTTTGAGGCTCCCGCGCAATCCAGGCGCGCTGCTCTTCGATGTGGCGGAGCGTCTCGTAGTCGAGCGCGACATCGATCACTTCTTTCCGCCAGAAGCTCACTTTCGAGATCCTACCAGAACCAGCTGCACGTCCATAACATTGGTAAGTGTGGGGCCGGTTTTCACCAGATCGCCGAGAGCCTCAAAGTAATGGTACGAGTCGTTGTCGTCGAGGAACTTCCGGGCATCGGGTTTGCGGCGCAACGTGTCGCCGTCGGCGATCGCCCCGGCAGCATCGGTGGGACCGTCGGAGCCGTCCGTTCCCGCGCTTAAGATCACGGTTTCGGCAAGCCCGGCGATGTCGATCGCGGCAGCCAACACGAACTCCTGATTGCGCCCTCCCTTACCGTGACCTTTCAAGGTGACTGTGGTCTCACCGCCAGAAATGATGCAGGCCGGCAGCTTGACAGGCTGTCCCGTGCGGACCAGCTCGCGCGCGATGGCGGCATGCACGCGTGCCATGTGCCGCGCTTCTCCCTGGATCTCGCTGGTAAGCACCAGCGGGTGAAAACCGAGTTCCCGCGCGTGCCGTTTCGCGGCAGCTAAGGCCAGGCGGTTGGAGCCAACTACGGTGTGGCGGACGTGCCGGAAGAGCGGGTCTCGCGGCTTGGGGGTCTCCGCAATCTCGCCGCGCACGCCTTGTTCGATGCGATCCCGCACGGAGCGCGGTACACGCTTGCGCAAACCGTACTTATCCACAATCGCGGCTACCGTGCCGAAGGTTGTCGAATCCGCAGCCGTCGGGCCGGACCCGATGACGCCAGCCTCATCTCCAATCACGTCCGAGAGCAGCAGCGATTCGACCGTGGCCGGCGCAGCCAGGCGCGTCAGTTGCCCGCCCTTGATCCGTGAAATGTGTTTCCGCGTGGCGTTGATTTCGTGAATGTCCGCGCCAGAGGCCAGCAGCAGCCGGGTCACCTCTTGCTTTTCCTCAAACGTGATCGACGCGGCCGGCAAGGGGAGTAGCGCCGAGGCTCCGCCGGAGATCAAGCACACCACCAGATCTTCGCGCTGCGCCTGCTCCGCAATCCGCGCAATGCGTTCGGCTCCGGCAACGCCCTTCTGATCGGGAATGGGATGGCCGCATTCATTGAGCTCGATGCGGCGAAGCTTGGCCACGTGCCCGTACTTCACATTCACCAGACCCGCCGTGATGCGCCGCCCCAGCACTTGCTCCGCCGCGGCAGCCATGGACGCGCCGGCTTTACCCGCCCCCACCACGTAGATGTTGCGAAAACGCGCCGCGTCCAAGCGCTTCAGGTGACGTGCTACCGCCGCTTCCGGGTCGGCCGCACCCACTGCTGCGCGGAAGATCGCGAGCGCCTGGCGCCGAAGCGTGCGCGTGCTCACCGGGCAATTCTCATCGCATCAGGGGATGGCAGAGGATCGTTTCGACGGTCTCCGCGGCATCGTCGCTAGCTATCGGTACATGCACTTCAGCAAGCCGGTACACTTCCAACCGTGAGCGGTACAGCTCCGCCAATTCGTTGGGATTCCGCGCCAAGGGCCGATGCGCCGCCTGTGCCACGCGCCGCGAGACGGTTTCGAACGGGCAATCCAGCCAGACCGTCACGCCGCGGTCTTGCAAGGTCTGGCGATTCTCCGGTTGGGCGAAAGCTCCGCCACCGAGAGCCAAAACCGCCGGCCGCCCGCGTTCGATCCAGCCCACGTGCTGCCGCACAATCGCCACTTCGATGCGGCGGAACTCCGGCTCGCCGCGTTGATCGAAAATGTCGGCGATCGACATTTTCTCAGCGTGCTCGATCTCTTCGTCAGTATCGAAAAAACTCCAGCCGAGCCGGTGGGCGAGCAGACGCCCAATGGTCGACTTTCCCGACCCCATGAAACCGACCAGGTAGATGCCAGGTGTGCGTTTGAGCTTGAGATTCATGCTGTCTGATTGAGGGCCGCCAGGCGGGCTTCGACAAATGCAGGGAACAGGCGCGCGGCGGCGATTAGCAGCCAACCCGAGCGCGGTGTCACCACGGTGCGCGCGTCTCGCTCGACTCCCCGGCGGATGGCACGCGCACACTGCTCCGCGGTGATGGTTAAGCGCCGTGCACGGACCATCGCCTCGGGCGGCGAACCACCACGCGCGTTTTGCTGAAACGCTGTTCGCACATAACCCGGACAGACGATCATGGTGCGGATACCATCGCGCCGGAGTTCCATGCGCATGCCCTCGGTGAGCGCGCCCAGGGCATACTTCGATGCGCTATAAACCGTCAGCCAAGGCAGCGCCATCTTGCCGGCGATCGAACCGACATTCACGATCACACCGCTACGGCGTTCGCGCATGTGCGGCACCGCCAGTTGAGTCAGTGCCATTGGCGCAAAAAGATTCAGATCGAAGAGCCATCGCACTTCTTCCAGAGGTACGCTCCACGATGGGCTGTAGAGACCGGCCCCGGCGTTGTTGATCAAAATGTCAATCGCGCCGAAATAGTCGAGAGTGCGTTCGATGATCGCCCGCCGGGTTCTGTCCTCGGTCAAATCCCCGGCCGTAATCAGAGAGCCCTCAGGCGCGACCTTCGATAACCCTTCTTCCGACCGTGCCGTTAAGGAAACACGGGCGCCGGCCCGCGCGAATTCTGCGGCGCAAGCGGCGCCGATCCCCTGTGAGGCGCCGGTTATCAGCACTACCTTACCGTCGATTCGCATGCCTGTAAGGTTCTCGAAGGTTATTTGCTGCAAATTCGGGGAAAACGCCATAATAGTACCATGCCTTCGGGGTTGATCCCGTTATTCCCCTTGCAAATTGTTGTATTCCCGGGTACGTCGCTGCCACTACATATTTTTGAAGAGCGTTACAAGGAAATGGTGGGCAACGCGATTCGCGATAACTCCGAATTCGGCATCGTCCTCGCGCAAGAGGAGGGCATCGTCAACGCCGGGTGCACAGTGGTGGTGGAAAAACTGAACGAAATGTACCCGGATGGCCGCATGGATGTTCTGACGCGCGGACGGCGTCGCTTTGAAATCTTGTCACTCAACGAAGAGAAGACCTATCTGCAGGCGGAAGTGAATTTTTTCGAGGATGACGACTTCCGGCCGCCGCCGCCCGAGCTGCGCGAACAGGCGCTCACCCACTTCCGCGATCTGAGCAAACTGAACGCCACCAAAGAGATTGGCGAGCCCGACCTGAAAAATCCCCAGCTCAGCTTTCAACTGGCGCAGGTGCTGCCCGATCTGAACTTTCTGAGCGTGTTGTTGCGGCAACGCTCGGAAACCGGCCGGCTCCGCGAATTGAACGAGTATTTGGCGCAGTATATTCCCAAACAAAAGGCAATCGAACGGGTCCGGGCGCTGGCGCCCACCAATGGCTTCGGGGGCAAGCACGTGGAGATCTAGGGATGCGGGTCGTGGTCCACGCGGAAACCAGGCGTTGGCAGAGCGGATTCTCGTTTGCGATTTCGATCTGTTTGCACGGTTGGGTGCTAGGGTGGGTGGCTCTGGCTCCCTTGATCCCCAAGGAACGGCCGGCCAGCCTCTACGATCAGGAGATTCGTCCCAACGCGAATCGGCTGGTCTGGTATAACCTCCGCCTGCCCGAGATCTCGCCGACACCCAAGCCGGCCGAGCGGCGCCCGCCGCGCGCGCACATCCAGGCCCCGAGAACCCTGCTCGCCGGAGCAAAGGACACGCCGCGCCCGCCGCAGATCGTCTGGCTTCCGGCGCCCGCGCTGGAGACGCCGAAACTCGTGCCGTCTCCCAACGTGGTGGCGCTCACCCATCCTGCGCGGCCGGTGCGCGACTTCACTCCGGCCGAGCAGCCGCGTCCCAAGCTCCTCGCGCCCGTTCTTCCGGAAGCGCCGCAATTCGCCGCCGCACAGCCGCAGCCGGTTCCGCTGCCCACTATAGCCCGGCCGCAGCCGCGCGCCTTCACGCCCCCTGTAGAAGCGCGCATCCAGATGACGCAACCGGCCCTCCCGTCAGCCCCCGAACTGACCCTCGCCATGGCGGCGCCGCCCGCGGCGAATGTGAACTCGCTTCTGCGCGTGCAGCCGGCGCGCCGTAGCTTCGTTCCACCCATCGAGGCCAAGCGCGCCCCCGTCCAGCAGCCAGCGGCTTTGCCGGACGCTCCCCAGGTCCCTGCTCAGTCGAATCCCCAGGCACCCGTCGTGCCGTTGACTGCCGTCGCTCGGGCGGTCCGTCCGTTCAAAGCTCCGGAGGTCCATCGCGACCCACCCGCGCGGCCTGTAGACACCGCCGTGGATGCGCCGGCCGTCGCTGCGAATCACCCACCGGAAGTAGCGCTAGCCATCGTCGGCCTGCTGCCGCGCCATCCCGCTGAGATTCCGACGCCCAAAGCCTCGCAGGACGCCGGCTTTTCCGCCGGCCCGCAGCCGCAGCCAACCGGCGAACAGGCGGTCGTCGAGGAGAACCAGCTCGTTGTCCCGGGTTTGCTTGCGCACGCTGGGCCGCACGATCAGCAGACACCGCTCGTGGCCAGCCTCGAACCGCCCACTTCCGCGCGCAACTTGCTGGCCGCTGCACGCGCAGCGAGAGTGACGAATGGGCCCTTGCCGATGGCGGTTGGCGGATCCCTGCCCGTGGCCGGCCCATCGGGCTCGCGGCTCACTGGCCGAGTGGTCTACGCGGTGGCCATTCAGATGCCCAATGTCACCAGTTATTCGGGTAGCTGGATCATCTGGTTTGCCGAGCGCGAACCAGTACCCGGGCAGACTTCCGATGTCCATCCGCCGCTGGCATTGCGTAAGGTGGATCCCAAATACGTGCCCGCCGCAGCCGACGAGAAGGTGGAAGGCAAAGTCCGTCTGGCAGCCGTAATTCGCAAAGACGGCCACGTGGAGGGAGTCGAACTGTTACAGCACCTCGATAACCGGCTCGACCGCAGCGCCGAAGAAGCCGTGGCAAAATGGGAGTTCGCGCCTGCCATGAGTCACGGCGCCCCGGTGGACGTGGACGCCGTCTTTGAGATTCCGTTTCATCTCGCCCCGCGCTCGCCCAAATAGTCGATGCGCCAGCACCTGATCATCGATGCCGATGACACGCTCTGGGAGAACAACATCTATTTCGAGCGCGCCTTCGACGAGTTCGTCGAATTCCTGGGGCACTCCTCGATGTCTCCCACCGAGGTCCGCGACGTGCTCGATGAGATCGAACACGCCAACACCAAGATCCACGGCTATGGCTCCCTCAATTTTGCCCGAAATTTACGGGAGTGCTACCAGCACTTAGCCGAGCGCGATGTGAGTGAGATAGATATCGCCACGGTTATGGGCTTCGCCGAGCGCATTTTGGAGCAGCCGATGGAAGTGATCGAGGGCGTGCCCGAGACGCTCGAGTACCTCTCTCTCCGTCACGATCTGACGTTGTTTACCAAAGGCCATTCGGAGGAGCAAAAACTGAAAGTCGATCGATCCGGCCTGGCCGTATTCTTCCACCACACCGCCATCGTGAAAGAGAAGGATCGGGCCGCGTATCAGAGATTGGCCGAGGAGCGGGCCATGGCTCCGGAACGCGCGTGGATGATCGGTAATAGCCCGAGATCGGACGTCAACCCCGCGCTCGAAGCCGGATTAAACGCGGTGTACGTTCCGCATCCGCGCACCTGGGTACTGGAGAAGGAGGAGATCCGCCCCGGAAAGGGGCGGCTCCTCGTGGTGGACAAGTTCGCGGATCTGCGCGAACACTTCTGATACCCGTGACTTACTGCAACGCGATCTGAACTGTATTCGCGGTCTGCCCGTTGACGGTAAGGATTACGTTCACCGTCCCCGCGCCTGCCAGGCTCCGCGGCAACAACAGGTTCATCTGGTCGAGTCCGGGGTATACGCCTTGCGCTGCCGTCTGGATGTTGGCGTTGGGCAGGCTGACTCCGTTGATGGTCGCTGTGACATCGGTGTCCGAAGCCCGGTGACGGATTCCCGTGCCGTAAAGCACCAGGTAGAGCTGGTTGCCATCCGGACCGAAGCTCACCGGGTTTGGAACATACTGGTTCTGCGTTGTATCGAATACGGCAATGTTATCGAACGTCTGCACGTATCCGGGTGCCACGTGGACGAACTGACCCGCAGCCACGCCTTGGCCATTCTGATTGGCGGTGAAGATCGCCGGTGAGGTCAGCGTTACGTTCGCCACCGTCGACATGGTGTTGCCGCCGGGAAGAAGCATGGTAAACAGCGCCGGCCCCAGCGCCACCGTGTTCGGCATCACGAAGTTGATCTGGCTGGCAGAAGCGAACACGCCGTATAGAGGGGCCAGCCAGGAAACGCCCGTGCTATCGGTGATTTTTACGCTCGCTCCACCTAAAGTGGTTCCCAACGGGAAGCCCTGTGCAGCAGTGTCTCCCGTCAAATTGGTTACGTGGTACGCGCTCACAGCCTCATCGGGCGCGAAGCTCCCGGTGATGTTGGCTGCCGTGCTGACCAGTTGAAGCTGCGAAGCGGACGAACTGCCCGCGAAGTTCGTATCCCCGTTGTAAACGGCGATGATTTGATGCGTCGCAATGCTGGCATCTACGATGGCGGTGGCAGTTCCACCGGCAAGCGCCGCCGATGCCACCGTCAGATTGTTCTGCGATGCATCCTGGAACTGAACGGTCCCGGTGGGGTTCCCTGCTCCGGGCGTCACTACTGTAACGGTCGCCACCAGCGTCGCTTGGCTCCCATTGAGTTTCGGTACGTATGTCGTCTGAGTGGCGGCCTGCGCTACCACGAACGACACCGTGGCTTGCGCCGCAGGATACACGCTATCCCCGCCGTATGCAGCCGTCACGTTGTAGGCTCCGGGGCTGAGTGAGTTCAGTACGAGACCCTGACCTACAGCAGCTGTGCCCAAGTTCGTCGAGCCATTCTTAAACGTGACCTGGCCGGTGGGGGCAGGCGGAGTTCCGGTCCCGGTCGGCGTCACGACTCCGGTCAGCGTCACGGCCTGGCCGTAGACCGGCGCCTGCGGATTCACGCTGGCCGACATGGTGCTGCCCGGACCGAAGCCGCCACCGCCGCCGCCTCCCGGAGCTACATATTGCCCCAGGGTTGCCTGCGCCGATTGGAACACGCCGCTCGGTGTGAACTGCGCCGTGATGACATGCGAGCCGGAGGTGAGCGCGCTCGTAGAATACTGAGCGGTCCCGGTCGGATCGACAGGAACCGGGCTCCCTAAGCTGGTGGTTCCATCTAAGAAACTCATCGTGCCGGTCGGCACGTTGTTATTGGAACCGTTCGATACCACAGCCTTAAAAGTGATGTTGTCTCCAGCGTTGGCGGGGTTCTCACTGCTCGTCAGAGTCACCGTGGTCGGTTGCGTGCTGATAGCAACGGGAGCGGACTCGCTGTCCACGAAGTTAGCATCGCCCGAATAAACAGCTTGCACGCTGCCCGCCGCCGTTGCAGTGAAGGTGGCAGTGGCGATCCCGCTCGAAGAACTGAGTGGAACCGGATTACCGAATGGCGTGGTGCCGTTCATAAATTGCACTGTTCCCGTGGGCATGCCGAAACCTGGCGCATTCGGCAAAACGTACGCCGTGAGTTTCAATCCCCCCGGTCCGGACGCGGTCAGGTTGGTCGTAGTGGTGTCCGAACCGATCGTCAGACTCAGCGAATCACTGCTAATGCCCGCGCTTCCCGTGCCGCAATAGTAAGTAACTGTAATCGCGTGAGCTCCGGCCGACAATGGGGCATTCGAAGCCAGGCCGAATTGTGCCTGCCCGTTCACCAGGTTGAGCGGCGTTCCCGGAAGCATCGAAAATCCGTCCGCCAGGAAGTCCATCGTGCCGCTGGCGGGAGCCCCTGCCGAACCGGGATAGCTCACCGAACCGGTGAAGATCACCGCTTGGCCGTAAACCGGCGACGCTACCGAAGAAGTAACCGTGACCGTGGGGTTGTTCGGGCAGATCGATAACACATAGACGCTCGAATTAGATGGCGCGAATGTGTTGTCCCCAATGTAATTCGCAAAGATCATGTGAGTACCGGCTGACAGTGTCGAGGTGGTAACCGACGCGGTGCCCGAGGAATTCAACGCGATATTGCCGATAGAAGTCCCGGCATCCGTAAAATTGACATAACCGGTAGGCGTCCCGGTGCCGCTCGCTGCCGTAACCGTTGTGGTAATCGTGATCGACTGGCCCACCGCGGCATTGCCGGTGGATGTGGGCGTAGCGGTAGAGGTCGCAAGCCCGTTTACGGAGAAACCAACTGCCGCCGAAGTGCTCCCATTCAGATTCGAATTGCCGGTATAGGCCGCAGTCAACGCATGCGAGCCGGCCGGCAGATTGGCCGCGAAAAAACTGGCTGAGCCCGTTCCCGAGATCGGTTGGGTCGAGAGCAGAGTTCCGTTATCCAGAAACTGGATAGAGCCGGTAAGCGTAGCCGACCCGGGCGCTTGTACCGTCACCTGGGCACTCATCGTGATGCCGGTTCCCGCCGTAGCGCCCGAATTGGCCGGCGGCGCGGTGAGTACCGTGGTCGTGTTGGCTTTACCCACCGACACAGTCACAGAGTTGCTGCTGGAGCTGGAGAAATTTGCATCTCCGTTGTACTGCGCGACTATGGAATGGAGGCCTTGGGTGAGAGTCAAGGGAGATGTGACCGCCTGATTGCCAGCCAGGTTTGCGGTGGCCACCACCTGAAATCCATTGTCGACGAAGCTCACGCTGCCGGTGGCTCCATTGGTGACGTTTGCGGAGAACACCACGGATTGCCCGATCACAAGCTGAGTCGGCGCGATAGACAGAATCGTAGTACTCGGAGCAGACACGCTGAAAGTGACGTTGTTGGAGACGGCGCCTTGCGGGGCGTAGTTGGAATCTCCGGCGTAGTCGACACCGAGCGTATGCTGACCAGCACCCAGATTCGGGCTGGGGATGTTATAAGCAGCATCTGGAACCGTAAAGCTGGCGACACCGGCTGCTCCGCCGGAGGGGACGGTCAATGGAATGTGAGTGCCGGCGGTCATGCCATCGATCCTTAGCTCGATGGCTCCAGTGCCAGGCCCGGCTGAACCAGAGACAGCCACCGAGACAGTCAACGGCTGGCTCTGATCCCAAGGATTGGGAGTGACGTTGACCGTAATCGTCGCGGGATTAGTACCTGCAACTAACAATCCCGCGGCCGGAGCTAGAATAACTGCCAACTTCAGGGCCGAAAACGTGAGCCACTTTCGCACAGATCCTCCGCCGGAGTCTAAGTACAGTAATCCAGACACACCTACTCTGTTACTGTCTTAGCGAGTTTTTAAACTACCTGTCCGGTCTTGATCGTAGGTTACTGAATGTTGCGGCGGCGGAATAGACCTATAACGCATAGCCCGCTGCCCATGAGGAAGATCACTGAAGGCTCTGGAACTGCTTGGGAATCTTGCACGAAGAGGGAATCGAGAAACATGCCGTTCGAATCGTTAGTGCTTACTACCAAAGAACTAATCTGCGCTTGCGGATTCTGACCGAGGAAGCCCACAAACGACGCATCGTTACAAGGTGTGGGGTTTGGATTCAAAATTCCTAAACCGGTGCAAACGCCACCCACTCCATTCAGTATGGTGTATGAGCCAAGAAAGTTATTGTTTGCATCGTAGGCTTGTAAAGTCGCCGAAAAGTTAGCCAGAGTCTTCGAGCTGATCATGAATCCCGCGCTCAACACCGGAGCGTTGAAACTGATCGTAAGAGGCGAGGGGCCCATGACGCCAACTAGGGCGTCACCAAAGTTGGGTGTGGCGGAGGGGGCACTGGGTGCGCCGAACTGGCCTTGATATGAATTCACCTGATCGTTGGCGACGAAATCCGGCAGAGTCCATTCCGTTCCATCCCACGCGAACACCGTATTTTGGGCGCGTACCAAAAGGCCCGCCGAAGACAACGTTATATTAACGCCGTTATTCGAAGTCTGCCAGGGGCCGGGCGTTGGGTTCTGATCAGCCGGTCCAAACGCAGTCAGCCAATTCACAGGATCGCTGGTAAAGATTTGCGATTGGGTCACGCATGCCGTGGAGACAACTGTAGTGCCGTCGGAGCCAGTCGTAGAACATGTCAAGCTCGAAGCTTGGGCTGCTGCTGCCAGAAACATGACAAATGTACTTAGACCGAATATGCGCTTCATGCCGTAACCCAGTGCCAGTGTAGGACGCTGCCATCTCTAACACAAGAGAAGGATTGGCATGTCTAAGGTTCACGGTACTGCCCTATCTACCGGTAAATAACTGAGGATATCAAGCAAGCGTTTGTGTTTCTGGGCAGATACGGAGGCCTCTTCGTCCCAGTACCTGATTCCAAGGTCTTTGCGGCTCCTATTGGTCGCTCCGCCGCTGTCTCTCGTAGGCCGTTTTCAGGTACTTTCCTGCTTCTTCCTGGGCGCCCTGGGTGTTGTCCTTAGTCCTTATGGCTAAGTTGTATTCGTTAACCGCGCGATCTCTCTGGCCGGTGATGTCGAAAATCTTACCCAGGTTAATATGGGCCCAAACCTCGGTCCATTTCGGGTCCAGGTCCCCATTCAGCGTTTCCCGGAATTCATTCGCCGCAGACTGGTAGTTGTTCTGCAGGAAAAAGACCTCAGCGATGCGGTAATGGGCCAGGGAACTGGTCCGGTTGGTTTGCAAGGCCTTCTGGTATTCCTGCAACGCCTCGCCGAATTCGCTGAGCTCTGCGAATTCCTCACCGCGCCGAATGGCCACCGCCACTCGCACCGGGTTGCTGTAACGCAGGACACGACTGTCAGGATCGATCGTCACCGACTTCGGTTTGCCGAAAGTATCGACGGAAAACTCGGAGGAAGTCCCTACCACCTCAATCCGCTTCTCTTCCGGATTGCCCTCGGTCTCGATCTTCAAGTCCACCGGCATGCGAAACGTGTCCAGGTCTTGCGCGATCTTGCCCATCACACGGAAACCCTTCTGGGTCCGGTACACGGTATATTCCAGCTTGAATTCCGGTGCGCCGCTCGATTCCACCCATTCGATGAAGAAGTAACCCAGGTCTTGACCGGATACGCTTTCCGCCACCTTTCGAAAATCGTCGGTATTTGCCGATTTCCAGGCGTATTGCTGCGCATATGTTTTTAGCGTTGCAAAAAACTTATCGTCGCCGATGATGTAGCGGAGCATGTTGAGCATCGACGAGCCTTTACTGCCCGTAAGCGCCCACAGTTCGGGTGAGTAGTCCTCCATGCGGGCCGCCTGAATCATGGGCACATTGTCGATGGTCAAAGCCTCCACCATGGTGTCGCGGATTTGTGACTGCATCGCCCCAGGCCCCGCCGTGTGTTCGGTCCAAAGAAGTTCCGAGTAAGCGGCCAACCCATTGGTTAACCAGAGGTGATTGCGGGTAGCGGGTGATACTAACTCCTCGAACCATTGCCGCGAGATCTGGTTGGCCAACAACTTACTGCTAGGTTCGCGTCCAATTCCTTTGGGTGACAGGAAAATCATCCCCGGCGCCGCAAAACCGTTAGGAGCCCCATCCTCCGTTTCCACCACGGTCAAATTGGCATAAGGCGGCAAGCCATAGAGCCCCGTGAAGTGGGACATGACTTTGCCGATCTCCTGCCCGTAAGGCTGTGCCATCTCGGCTTCGGGTCCGCGGAAGTAGAGGGTGGTGGTCACTCCTTCCGACTGCACCTTGGCCGGGTCGCCCTTCACCACCGCGAAGTCTGCAGGGAATGAGGGGTGTTCGAACTTGAACTCGAAGATGTTCTTGTCACCGGACGATTGGTGGGTTTCCAGACCGCTCGCCACCACGGAATAGCCCATCGGTACCGTAACCCGCATGTTCGCCGCGAAGCGATCGGCTGTGTATCCGCTGATCGGCAGCCAGCGCGCCGGATACATCAGAAATGCGAAATCGGGGTGGATGGCGGCAAACTTGATGCCGTAAACCGGCGAATCCTCTTGCCCGCTGAGCCGGCCGTCATAGTAAAAGGTCACCGTGGCCGGCTGCCCCTTCTTCAAGGGTGTCTCGAAATTCAGGCGCACCGTGAAATCCTGCTGATTGCGCGAAGCGGAAATCTGCCGGCCCTGGTCATCCAGCACGCGGGACACACTCAACGCGTTGTTGAGCTCAAACGTCGCCGCGGTAACGTTATCGTCCACCGGCACAAACCGGGTGGTTACCTTCGCAGTCAACGTCTGCGTGTTGGGCGAGACTTCAACGTCGATCGCATACGCATCGACGTCGATCCGGTTCCGGCGTTCTTGCGGCTGCGCCGCCAGCGAGCTGGCCGACAGCAGAAGACTGGCCACGGCGCCCGCGGCAGTCAAAAGGCGGAGATCACGAAACATGAGCTACTTGTCCTTCCAGGATTCCCTGTACGATGGTTGCGGCGCGCTGCGCAGCGCTGCCTTCTGACGTCAAGCGACGCCTCACCTCAGCCAGACCGGCTTGCACTTCCACGCGGGCCTGCTCATCCACGAGCAACCGCCGCGCCTCGCCGGCGAGATTCTCGCCGGTCATTTGGTTCTGCATCAGCTCGGGCACCACCGCACGGCCGGCGATCAGGTTCACCATTGAATAAAATGGTACGCGTACCAGGAGCTTTCCCGCGATCCAACTGGGGATCGCCACCTTATAAAAGGTGACCATCGGGGTACCCAGCAACGCCGCTTCGACCGTGACTGTCCCGCTGGCCGCGAGTGCCAGGTTGGCGTGCGCCATCGCGTCCCAACTTTCTCCCTGAATCACCCGAATCGGCGCGCGGCCGATGCGCTCCTCAAAAAAAGCCGCCCCGGCGATCTCCGAGGCGGGCAGTACAAAATTCATGGCCTGGTCCCGGTTGAGCCGCCCGACGGCGTCGAGCAGCACGGGCAGATGACGCGCCGCTTCGCCGCGGCGGCTTCCGGGAAGTACCGCAATCAATAGACGGTCGGGGGCTAGTCCATGTTTCTGAAAAAACGCCTCGCGGCTCAAAGACGGCCCCACCAGATTCGCCAGCGGGTGCCCAATATAAGTCGCGGCGATCCCCGCCCGCGCGAAGAATTCTTCCTCAAACGGAAAGATGCACAGTAAGTGCTTGAGGGTGCGCCGCATCCCCGCCAGGCGCCCCTTGCGCCATGCCCACACCTGCGGCGCCACCAGGTAGATCACCGGAACGCCCTCCTGCTCCAAGCGGCGGGCTAAGCGGAGATGGAAATCCGGGGAATCCGTAAGAATTGCAACATCCGGCCGCTCCCGCCGCGCTTCCGCCATCAGCCTACGGTATTCGCCGTAGATCCGCGGAATGTGACCGGCCACCTCGATCAGACCGACCACCGCCAGGCTGGCCGCATCTACCACCGTGCGCACACCCGCAGCCCGCAGCCGCGGTCCGGTGCAACCGAAGAACTCCGCTTCCGGCCACATCTGCCGCAGTTCGTCCACCAGCAAGGCGGCATAAAGATCGCCCGACGATTCACCTGCCGAGACCAGGATCTTGGGGTACATCTAATTAAAAGTTTAGCGTGCTCCCCTGTTACAATCGAGCACGGGAATGTCCACCGAAACTGACCGGTCCAGGACGACTGTCGACGATCTCGCCAACCGTTTCCTTAGCGAAATGATTCCGCTGACCGGCCAGTTTTCTTATTTCTGCACGCTGCCCATTGCGGAAGAGGATCTGAAACAGTATCTTCATGACCCGATTGCCGCCCTCTCCCCGGCTGCGTTGGCGACTCTTCCTCATGTGTATTTGATCCTCGCCCCGTACCTCGAAAGGGGAAACGGAAAATCGGGCGATGCCGTCAGCTTTGAACGCCCATCCGAAGCGCGTTACATCCCGGCATCGCGCAACGACCAGGAAAAATCGGTCGTGCTGGCTTTGAGCGTGAAAGACGTTGAGGTTGCCGATTATCACTACCGCTTCTACAATGCGCTGGCGGCCATGGTGGTGGGCCGCTGCCCGCAGGAGACCCTCGAGCGGTTTCACCGCGCCCTCCGCGAAGAACTGAGTGCTGAGGTCCACGGGGAGGTGGACGAAAAGAGTTGGCATCTCAAACAGGCTCTTTTGCGCCGCCAGACGAACGTCCGCAAAGAGACCAAGCTGTTTCGCGAGTACGCGCGCCAGGCATTCGAGGACACGCTCACTCTTTATCTGCACGGGACCTGCTGCGACATCGACGTGGAAACCGGCCCGCGCCAGATGCCGAGCCGGTATCTGCGCCGCCGCTTGGAACTGCTGGTTTCGATCTTCCCTCCGCCCGAAGGCTACGCTGTGTTGCCCGAGCAACTAAAAAGCCGGTAAAGTTTGCTCGCCCACTTCACCGTTATCGGCAGCGCCAAGTGGCGCAGACCGTCGCTTCTCAGCGGTCTGCGAGCCTGACAGACGACAAAAACCGATCGTCTGTCCTACACCATCAACTCCCCCAGGATTCGCGCCGCCACCTCTTTCCCTCGCTCGCCCACTTCCCCCACCGGACCCACACACGACGGGCATCCCGCGTCGCACCCGCAGCCCGCTAGCAGCTCCGCAGTCTGTCGCAGCAATCGCGGCGTCAGCCGAAACAGCGGCGCGCTCTGTCCAATCCCGCCGGGATAATTGTCGTAGAGATACAGGTTAGGCTCGAAAGTGTCGGTCGTCTCCTGCCCCACCGCAACTCCCAGGTCGCGCGGATCGCACATCAATAGCAGCGCCGCTATCGTCCGCAGGGCATTGCCCAGGCCAGTGATGCCACTCTGCCGTTCCGTGGGCGTATATTCGCCCAGCCGCGCCAGAAAGTCTGCCGGGAAATGCAGCCAGAACGCTGTGGTGTGCATCTCCTGTTCCGGCATGGAGAGCTTTCCGGCGCCCACATTCTCCATCGTGTAGAACTTGATCTTCTTGAAACCCACGATCTGGCGATTCACGCGCACGTCTCCTTGCTCGCGCTTCGCTCCAGCCAGCGGTTCCGTTTCGAAAACTTCCAGAACCTTCACCTGGGTGTAGTCGATGGCGTCCGTGTAGTAATCGCTCTCAACTTGTTTCACGTAAGCTTTGCGTTCCTTGTAGTCAAACCGCTCCACGTGATACTGCCGCGCTTCGTGCAAGTAAATTGCCTTCTCGTGCAGCGAAGTCAGCGCCGCGGTAAACGACACCTCCGCAATCACCGCCGGCTCTGATGTGATGTCCACCACCACGAAATTATCGCTGCTGACGGCGCGCAGGCTGACCGCATCCGCCGGGTAAGTGTCGCTGGTCCAGTGCCACGCTCCTGCCGATTGACGCAGAAATCCTCTCTCTTCCAGAAAACGGCAGAGTTCCCCTGTCGCATGCGGCCCAAATTTTTCATCCTCGCGAATGGGTAGCTCAAAAACTGCGCACTTCAGGTGCGACAGCAGGATTTCCAGATTCTCGGGATTGATGGCGGCCTGCTCGGGCGAGCTGCCGAAAAAGTAATCCGGGTGTTCGACGATATATTGATCGAGCGGCGCGCTCGATGCCACCAGAACGGCCGCTGAGGTCGCTTGCCGCCGGCCCGCGCGCCCCGCCCGCTGCCATGTGGAAGCGATCGTGCCTGGATAGCCCGCCATCACCACCGCGTCGAGCGATCCGATATCCACGCCCAATTCCAGCGCATTGGTCGCCGCCACTGCCCGCACCTCACCGTCCCTCAGGCTGCGTTCAATCTGGCGGCGCTCGCGCGGCAAGTAGCCGCCGCGATACCCGCGCACCGTCTCTTTCGGAAACGAGTTGCGGTCGCAAGCGTCTTTCAGATAGGTCACCAGCACTTCCGTGGCAAGCCGGCTATTGGCAAAAACCAGCGTTTGCAAATTGCGTTCGATGAATTCGAGCGCCACGCGGCGCGTCTCGGAAATGTAGCTGCGCCGGATCCCCAGTTGCCGGTTCACCACCGGAGGGTTGTAGAAAATGAAGAATTTCTCCCCTTGCGGCGCGCCATTTCGCTCCACCAGACGGAACGGCTCGCCGGTCAGCGCTTCGGCCAATTCCCGCGGATTGGCAATCGTCGCCGAGCAACAGATGTAACGTGGCCGCGAACCGTAAAACTCGCAAATCCGCTGCAGCCGGCGCAACAGATTTGCCAGGTGGCTGCCATGAACGCCGCGATAATAGTGCAGCTCATCGATCACCACGTACTGGAGGTTCTCGAAGTAGCGCGCCCACCGCGTGTGATGCGGCAGGATGCCGCTGTGGAGCATGTCCGGGTTGGTCAGTACCACGTTGGCGCGCTGCCGGATGGCCTTCCGGGCATCTTGCGGCGTATCGCCGTCGTAGGTAGAAACGCAGAGGTCCGAGCCCATTGCCTCGATCGATTGATGCAACTCGTGAAGCTGATCCTCCGCCAGAGCCTTGGTGGGGAACAGGTACATCGCACGCGCACCCGCGTCGGCGAGCAGCGACTGGAGCACCGGCAGGTTGTAGCAGAGCGTCTTTCCGCTGGCCGTGGGCGTGACCGCCACGACGTTTTCTCCCGCTTCCACCGCCGAAAAAGCCTCGGCCTGGTGCGTATAGAGCCGCACGATGCCGTGCTTTTCCAGAGCCCTCTTCAGGCGGCCGTCCACATGCCCCGGAATCTCCGCGAAGCTCCCCTCCCGTGCCTCCTGATGATGGATGGCGCGGATGGGAGAATCCGGCTCCTGGTGCGCCGCTCGGAAACGCGCAATGACCGTATTAACCGTTGGCTGTAAAGAAGTTTCGAGGAGCGCGGCGCTCGCGCTACGGATAGGAAGTTGCATGCCTGCTTTCGCCTTTTCTTTGCTACCTTACAACGAAAGCTCGCCTGGGACAAGGAGAGATTTGCGGGACGGTTACCGCTCGCGGACGAATTCGTAGCGCTCCAGGGTGGCTGCCACCTGGAACTCCGCCGATTCTTGCTGGTCGTGCACGCGCTCGGCGCGCAGAACCTTGCCCACGCACCGCAGGTTGACCGCCTGGGGTCCCTCATGATTGAGGGTGATGATGTACTCGATGGGACCACCCAAATCGGGTTCGCGCTCCGATGTGAACAACACCCCCGTGGAGCTGATGTTCTTCGTCACGCCGGCGACGGTGACACGTTCGGCGCCAGCACGCGTGATTGAGAGCGGAAGGTGAAGCGTGAAACGCCGTGTTCGTCGCTGTTCCATGAATTCGCGTTATCAATGCTATAGGTTAAGGATCATACAGGTCAATAGATCGCCTTATCGCTTATAGACCGTAGGTACTAGGGTCTAAGCAGTCTTAGTCCCGAATCAGTGGTGTGGAAGGGAAAAGCAGCACCGGCGACCGAAGCCGCCGGTGCACGGGGGGCGGTTAGACCACTTTGATGAAAATGATCACGAGGGTGTAGAGGGCCAGGGATTCGATCAGCACCAGGCCCAGGAGCATGGCCGCACGAATCGCGCCCGCAGCGCTCGGGTTGCGTGCAATACCTTCCGCTGCGCCGGCTGCTGCCTTACCTTGGCCTAGACCACAGAGCCCGGAGGCGATCGCCATGCCTATGCCGGCAGCCAACGGATTGGCCCAATCTTTGGCGCTCCCGGACGTTGCGCCGGGCGCCTGTGCAAATGCAAACGTGCTGACGATCAGCAACAACGCCAGCAGTATCATCATTCTCTTCATCGGTACTCTCCTATAGAAATCGCCCCCAGGAGGTGGTTTCCGCCAAACTGGGGAGCCGGCGGACTCACACTGAAGGGGCGGCATTAAGCCGGTATTAGTGCTCTTCGTGCGCCAGAGACCCAGCCACATAAACCATCGTCAGGGCCATGAAGATATAGGCTTGCAAGAGGGCTACGAAGACGTGCAGCGCCATGAACAGCGCTGGTATTACCAGATAGGTCAAGCTTAGAAAGACGCCGGTTACCGCCTCTCCCGCGTACATGTTGGCGTAAAGACGAAGCGTGAGAGACAAGGGCCGCGCAAAGTGGCTAATGATCTCGATCACGACCATCAGCGGCGCCAGCCACCAGATCGGACCGGCGAAATGCTTCAGGTGCTTCCACAGACCATTCACCTGCACTCCGACCCCGTTGTAGTAGAGAAATGTCGCCACGGCACAGCCGGCTGGAACGTACGGGTACATGGTCGGCGATTCGAACCCAGGGATGAGACCGATCAAGTTTGCAAAGAGCACGAAAATGAAGAGCATTCCGAAGAACGCCATATAGCGGTGGCCCGCATGCCCCACCAGATCATTCGTCTGCCCGTCGATAAACTCATAAACGAGCTCGAAGATCTGCTGGAATTTTCCGGGAGTCGCCACGGAAAGACCGGCGCGCAAAGCCGCGAAAACTACCACGATGATTAGAACCACCAGCAGTTCCATACTGATGAAGTTCGTCCAGGGTCTCGCCGCGGTCGGCAGCCCCACGAGCGATAGAATCGAATTGCCTAAACCGGCCAGGTAGTCGTTAAAGAGCCGGGTCAGCCAGATTTCAGTTTGATCCATACACTAGTTCGAACAGGATTTCGACGATGACCGCGGCTGTGGACACAAACAACCCCGCTAGAGCCGCCGGCAAACTGATTGAAGAATACCTGAGTATAACATAGGCAATCAGGCCTAAAACCAGGTAGCGGGACGCCAGGAATATGGCGCGCCTGCGTCGCACGCGGGTGCTCCCTAGCGACTCCGTGAGCCGTTTGAGCCAATAGAAATTCAAGCCAGAGATGGCGGCCCCGACGGCAAACCCCGCGCCCCATTTCCAGCCGCGCCACGCGCCGGCAGAAACCGTGCCGACCACCGTGATCACCGCCATCAACCTGACCAGACGCGTGACAGTTTGTCCGAACCAGTCGTCAGGAATCGCCATCTGCGGAGTCTTTCGTCACCTCGCGAATGAGCTGATAGATTCCGGCGCCAATTCCCAGGAGCAGGAACGGCAAATAGAGAAAGTGGGTGCCGAAAGCCTTGTCGAGCAGGTATCCGATCAGGTAACCCACAAACGTGGCCGCCGGCAGCAGGAACGCCAAGCCGCTATAGAGGCCCCACTGCTCCATTGCTGTCCGTTTGCGTCGGGCCACTCTGACATTATCCCGTGTAGTGGGGCGGACGATCGGTTTTCGTCGTCCGCCCGTGCCGCGAAAGCGGCAGACCGCAGACTACGACGGTCTGCCCCACTTTTCCGCCGCCTCGCGCACCAGGAACCCCATTTTCGGATGCGACGGCTCGACATCAGTCCGCACGCCGAATTCCTCGAGCGCTTCCGTGGTAGTCGGGCCGATCGACGCCACGAACGCCCGCCGCAGCCCATCCAAAACCGCCTGGCCAATGCCGAGTCCTTCCGCCACGCGCGTCAGATGAGACATTTGAACGGAGGTGGTGAAGAGCACGACGTCAAACTCGCCAGCGGCGAGCTGGCGTGCCGCCTCGCGCAGCGGGCCGGTATCCTCGGGCAAGTCCCATTGGTAGACGCGCACCGGGGTCACGGTTGCGCCGCGCTCCTCGAGCCCGGCGATCAATTCAGGATTCGGCCGGCCGTATTCCTGAATGGCAATCTGCCGCTCCGGACGCCCCTCCGTAATGGCTAACACTTCGCGCCACGTGTTAGGCTCCGGCGCAATCAGCGTAGCGGGAACATGCATTTCGCGCAGCGCAGCAGCCGGTTTCGGCCCGCGCGCCACTACCGTGATGCGTCGCAGCGCCCCGGCGAACGCCTCCTCGGGATAACGGCTGGCCAGAAGCCGCTGCAACTGGCGTGTGCCCACGCCCGTGAGCAGAATCATCATGTCGAACGCGCCCGCGAAAAGCCGCTCGGCGAATTCGAAGACGGCCTCATTTTCGGCGAGCGGAGCTTCGCGCATCGAGGGAGCCACCGTGGGAACGCCGCCCTGCTTGCGGACCAATTCGGCCATCTCCACGGCCCGTCTGCTCTCGAAAGATAACACCCGCATACCCCCAAACGGCATGGCTCGATTGTAGTATGTAGTCAAAATGTGCTCGTCCACACCAACACCGCGCAGCTTTTCTGGCAACATAGGTTCTCCAGGAGTACGCCGTGGGAGCCCGACCGATCACAGGCTGGCACCAAACGTTTGACGCGCTCACCGACGCTCCGATTGCCTCGCACGAGCTCGATCTGGAAGGAAGAATCGTGCGCGTCAATCGAGCCGGCTGCCGCTTGCTCGGCCTTACCGAAAGCGAAATTATCGGCCGCCACGTGTGGGAATTCGTAGCGCCGGATGAGCAGGCCGCCAGCCGCGACAGGATCACTCAGAACCTCCGCACCGGACAGCCCATCGAGCCCTTGGAACGAAATTGGGTGCTGCCCGACGGCACGAGCCTGGTGGTTGAAATCCACTCCAACTACATCCACGAAGCGGACGGCAAGGTCCGGGGCATCCGTTCGTTCTTGCTCGACATTACGCGCCGCAAGCGTGCCGAAGAAGCACTGCGCCGCGTGCAGGAAGGACTCGAGTTCAGCATCAAAGAACGCACCGCGGAACTCGAGCTGGCCAACGCATTCCTGCGCCGCGAAATGGAAGACCGCCGCAAGGCCGAGGAAGAGCACCACAAGCTGGAAGCGCAGGTGCAGCATGCGCAGCGGCTGGAAAGTCTGGGCGTTCTGGCCGGCGGCATCGCGCACGATTTCAATAATCTGCTGGCCAGCATTACCGGCTACGCCAGCCTCGCCGCCATGGATTTGCCCGAAGACTCACGCGCTCGCCAGAGCGTCGATCAAGTCCTGATCGCAGCGAAAAGCGCCGCCGATCTGACGCAGCAGATGCTCGCGTACTCGGGGCGTGGCACCTTCGTCCTGGAGCCGGTCAATGTCACGCAGTTGATCGAAGGCGTCATCCGGCTGCTCGAGTCCACCATCTCCAAGAAAGCCAAGCTGCGCTTACAGCTCGCCGCCGGTCTGCCCGCCATCCGCGCCGACGCCAGCCAGATCCGGCAGGTGGTGATGAACCTCATCACCAATGCGGCCGAGTCGCTTGACGACCGCACGGGAACCGTCGAAGTGATCACGGGAGTGGAAAGCGCCGAGTTGGGCGAGCTGCCCGCCATCTCGCCGGGGCACGTGCTACCGGCCGGCGATTATGTGTACATCGAGGTCCGCGACACCGGCTGCGGCATGGACCAGGAGACCCTCGGCAAGATCTTCGATCCCTTCTTCACCACCAAGTTCACGGGAAGAGGGCTGGGCTTGGCCGCCGTGCTCGGAATAATCCGCGGCCACCGGGGCAGTATTCAGGTGGAAAGCCGACCGGGCCAAGGCACGGTGTTCCGCGTCATCTTCCCAGCGATTGAGGAACGCCTTGCGCCCGAGGCCGCCGCGCTTTCCGAACCGGAGACTTGGCAAGCCGAAGGCGTGGTGCTGGTGGTGGACGATCAGGCGGGAGTCCGCGAACTGGCTGAGACCATCCTGGAACGAGTCGGCTTGACTGTGCTGACGGCCGCCGATGGCAAACAGGCGGTGGATGTCTTCAACGAGCATGTAAACCAGATTCACGCCGTCCTGCTCGATCTCAACATGCCCGGCATGGACGGCGCGGAAGTGTTCTGGCATATGACGCAGATGGCGCCCGGAATCCGCGTAGTGCTCTGCAGCGGCTACAACGAACAGGAAGTTACCACCAAGCTGCGCGGCCTCCAGCCCGCCGGATTCCTCCGCAAACCCTATAATCCGTCCGACCTGTTGAACCGAATGCGGTTGATCTGGTAGTACGGGTGAACCTGCTTTTGTTGGTTGGCCCCAACCCGCAATGATAGAATGGGCAGGAGCTCAGAGCTCCTGTAATTCCTTTTCTTCGAGAGAGTTGCGTAGTTTGCATCTCGGCAGCAAGAGGACGAATCCAAGAGGGTACCGATGGCGTACGTTCTTCCGAGTCTCAGTGCGGCCCGCTCGCAAGCCGAGCGTGTGCTGGAGACCATTGGGAATACGCCCCTGCTCCGCCTGGAAAAAATCTCCAGTCAGTACCCCGGCATCGAGATCCTGGGGAAGGCGGAATTCTTCAACCCCGGCGGATCGGTGAAAGACCGGGCGGCGCTTAACATGATTCTCGATGGCGAACGCTCCGGCAAGTTGAATCATAGCCGCGTAATCCTGGACGCCACCAGCGGCAATACCGGGATCGCCTACGCCATGATCAGCGCCTTTCGCGGCTACAAGGTAAAGCTCTGCCTGCCGGCCAATGCGTCGATCGAGCGGAAGCGGATTCTCAAAGCCTACGGCGCGGAGATGCTTTTCAGCGACGCCGCCGAAGGATCGGACGGCGCCATCCGGCTTTGCCGCGAAGTCTACAACGCCGACCCGGACCTGTACTTCTATCCCGATCAATACAACAATCCGGCCAATTGGAAGGCGCACTTCGAGCACACTGGCCCCGAAATCATCCACCAGACCGCCGGTCGCATCACGCACTTCATCACTGCCATGGGAACCAGCGGCACCTGCATGGGGGTTACCCGTCGGATGCGGCGCGACATGCCGGAAGTGAAGTGCTACTCCGCGCAGCCTTCGAGCGGCTTCCACGGACTCGAAGGCCTCAAGCACATGGCCACCGCAATCGTTCCCGGCATCTACGATGAGCACCTCACCGACGGCAACTTTGGAATTGAAACCGAGGACGCCTACTTAATGGTGCGTCGCCTGGCGCGCGAGGAAGGACTGCTGGTGGGGATCTCTTCGGGATGCAACGTGCACGCGGCCACTCTGCTGGCGCGCCAACTGGCCGAACGCGGCGAGACTGCTACCATCGTGACCGTGCTCTGCGACAGCGCCGACAAGTACCTCAGCGAGCACTTCTGGGACGAGGGATGATTCGGATCGAAACGGAACCCTGGCAAGTCATGGTGTCGCACGCGCGCAAAACGTATCCCAATGAGTGCTGCGGCGCAATGTTAGGATCGTCCAACGAAGACGGCCAGAAACTGGTGCGCCTGGCGATTCCGCTCGAAAATGCGTTTCCCGGCGCGCAGGCGCAGCGCTACGAACTGCGACCCGAAGATCTGCTGGCTGCCGACAAGGCCGCCCGCGAACGCAGCATGGACTTGATCGGGATCTATCATTCGCATCCCGATTGCGACGCTTATTTTTCAAAAACCGATTTGCAGAATTCCTGCCCGTGGTATTCGTTCGTCGTGCTGTCGATTCAAAAGGGCGAATTCCACCACGCCAATAGCTGGCTGCCCAACTTCGAGCAAACCGAAGCAGCCAAAGAGGAGTTGAGTTACTGATATGGCAAGAGTCTTGATCCCGACGCCCCTGCGGCAGTTCACCGCCAAACAGGACGCTGTGACCGTGCCGGGCGCCACGGTGGGCGAAGTCCTCGGCGCGCTTACCTCGCAGTACCCCGATCTGCGGAAACAGATCTACACCGACGAGGGCAAGCTGCGCAGCTTCGTGAACGTCTATTTGAATGATGAAGACATCCGCTACTTGAGCAAAGATGGAACCGCCGCCAAAGAGGGCGACACCATTTCGCTGGTGCCATCGATCGCTGGCGGCTCCACTCTGACAGCCCCGCCCACGCAGACCGAACTCTCCAAGGACGAGATCCTGCGCTACAGCCGCCATTTGATCATTCCCGAAGTCGGGATGGAGGGCCAGCAAAAGCTGAAAGCCGCGAAAGTGCTGCTGGTGGGCGCGGGCGGTCTGGGTGCGCCGCTCGGACTCTACCTGGCCGCGGCCGGTATCGGCAAAATCGGCATCGTCGATTTCGACGTGGTCGACTTCACCAACCTGCAGCGGCAGGTGATTCACTCCACCGCCGACGTGGGCCGCAAGAAGCTCGATTCGGCCGCGGAGAAGATGCAGGGAATCAATCCGCATCTCAAAATCGTGAAGCATGAGATCGCCTTGTCGAGCGAGAACGCACTGGGAATCCTGAAAGATTACGACCTTGTAGTGGATGGCACCGATAACTTTCCTACGCGCTACCTGGTAAACGATGCCTGCGTGCTGCTAGGCAAACCCAACGTCTACGGTTCCATCTTCCGCTTCGAAGGCCAGGCCACCGTGTTCGCTTACGAAGGCGGGCCTTGCTACCGTTGCCTCTATCCAGAACCGCCGCCTCCCGGCTTGGTTCCGAGTTGCGCCGAAGGCGGTGTGCTGGGAATCCTACCCGGCACCATCGGATTGATTCAGGCGACCGAAACCGTAAAGCTGATCCTCGGGATTGGCGAGCCGCTGGTGGGGCGGCTGTTGTTGTTCGACGCCCTGGGCATGCGTTTCCGTGAGCTCAAGCTGCGCAAGAATCCCGACTGCCCGGTATGCGGCGAGCACCGGACCATCACCAAGCTCATCGACTATCATCAGTTCTGCGGCGTGCCGAGCCCCTCGGCCCCCGCTCAGGAGAGCAGCGTGAACGAAGGCGAAATCGACGTAACCGAAGTGAAAGCCAAGCTCGACCGCGGCGATCAATTCGTCCTGATCGACGTGCGCGAGCCGCACGAGTACAAAATCTGCAACATTCCCGCCGCCAAACTGATCCCGCTCGGCGAAGTCCCGCAACGCCTGCACGAGCTCGAGAAAGACGCGGACATCGTGATCCACTGCAAGAGCGGCATGCGCAGCGCCAAGGCCTGCGGCATTCTGAGACAAGCCGGCTTCCAACACGTCCGCAACATGAAGGGTGGCATCCTGGCCTGGAGCGACAAAGTCGATCCGAGCGTGCCGAAATACTGAGGCAGACTGGAACGACAAGGCGCTCCCCGATCCAACCGGAAGAGTCGCATGCGCAGCGCCGAAAGGGCATCCGTAGCTCCCAGTAACGTCTCGCAGCGCGAAACGATCCAAGCGCGCCGGCGTAATGAGCGGTCGGGAGAATGCAATTCGTCTAGCAACTTCGTGCAGGGGTTCGAGCATCCCAGGCCCATGATCACTCACGCGCTCCTAGTAAACTTGATGACTCAACGTGCCAAGGCCTCGATACAAGGTAGGCGAAAACAGGTACTGCGATGAGTGCCACGATCTCTAAGTTGGATGGTTTTGAAATCCGTGTCCGGCAGATCTTCCCGAAATTAAATACGATCATCTGGTTTGCTCTCTCCGAGGTATCAAGGTTCCCAAGCTGATTAGACACCAACCGTAAGAATCTGAAAAGAGACATGTTAACTAACCTCTAGGCCACACAATTTGCGGCGACCGGCCGCCCAAATGCTGAACGTGAATGGCGGATTGACCGCTCCCAGCAAATACCGAATTGGACGCACAACACGGAGGAAAGGCTGGGGCCAGCCACCATTGCCTAGGGATTCCGTACGGAGTCACCTTTACCTGTAAAGAAAGGACAACTCAATGGCGGAGGTACTCGCTGTTGTTGTTCTTGTTCAGGCATTGGTCATTCTGATCAATGCGATCCGTAGAAAATAAGAGACGTTTGATCCTAAAGCGGCGGGATTCTGCAGTAGTGGGGGAAACCCGTCTCGCACGTGCCGCGTTCGACATGCCACCGTGAGCGCGCTCAGTGATAACCTATGATCATGAAGCTCCGGATCGAGCTCGAGCGCGAAGTTGACGGCCGGTGGATTGCCGAAGTTCCGGAGTTAAACATCGTCCTCTACGGCGACTCTAAACCGGACGCGATCGATCGAGCTCAAGCGGCCGCACGGGAGATCGTTCTCGACCGGATTGCACACGGTGAGTTACCGCCTGATTCGGCGAACGCGACTTTCGACATCGCGGCATGAGCTCTTGGCCTTCGGCCAAGGCCCGTCGCGTGTTTGCCGCACTGAAGCGGATCGGATGGCGTCATGACCGGACCGTTGGCTCCCACAAAATCATGAAAAGGGAGGGCTGGGCTGATTACCCGTTCTCGTTCCACGACTCCGAGGAAATCGGCCCCACCATGCTCGCGAGAATCTCCAAGAAGACAGGACTTCAGCCCAAAGACTTGTAATTAGGTCCACGAGAAGCGCAGTTCGGATTGCCTCACCGGATCTGCAGCCCCAGCAGCCGCGCCAGTATCATAGCCTGCGCCGGATCCACGATCGCCCCCCGCAAGTCATTCATCCCCACCATCATGCCTTCCACCTCGGACTTGCGCAGATCGGCGTTTTCGAGTTTCGCCCCGTGCAGATCGGCGCGGCCCAGGTTACAGGATCGAAAAACACAGCCGGCAAAATCTGCGTTCTGCAAATCGGCCTCCTGCCAGTTGCTGCCTTCGAATTCGCAGTTTCGGAAGCGTCCGCCGGCAAACTGCGCGTAGCGCACGTCCCCGTTTTGAATCAGCACATCCTGCCAATCCAAGGCCGTCGTGAAGAAGCCGGTAAGCCGGCAATCCACCAACTCGACTCTCACCAGCGTGATGCGGCGCACGCGCAGGTTCGCCAAGTCGCAGCCTACCAGCCGGACGTCCTTCCACACCGCGGACCCAAATTGGCCGCCCGCCAGTTGCACCCGCTCCAGCACTGAGCCTTCGAGTCGAAAGGCGTCCGTCTTTACATTCGGTATCTCCAGGTCTTGCAGACGTTTTTCCTGAATGGTGACGGACTCGGGGTCCGCGAACAGCTTCCCGGGCTCTTCGGCGGACTCGAACTCGGCAGGAAGATCCGGCTTCTCCCGCTGGAACGCCTGCCTCTTATTGGTCTTTGGCTTCATCCGTCAACCCGCCTGCCTTTGAAGGCTCCGCACCGCGCGTTCAATCGAGGCGCGTGCCGCCTCCATCTCCTCGGCGTCGCGATACTTTCCGCGCGGCCAGAAGAATCCGCGCAACCCGTCTTTCCGGCGGCGCGGCACCACGTGGATGTGCAAGTGGGGCACGCTCTGGCTTACGCGGTTATTGATTGCTACGAACGACCCCTCCGCGCCCATCGCCTGTTCTACCGCCAATGAAAGTAACCGGGCGTTGGCGAACAGCGGCTGAATGCTCCCGCAGGGAAGGTCGGCCAGAGTTTCGATGTGCGCCTTGGGGACGAGCAGGCAGTGGCCGGGAAACAGCGGACGGTGGTCGAGAAAGGCCAGGGTCAGCGCATCCTGAAAAACCACCGCCGCGTCCAGGCTTCCGCCGGCGATTTTACAGAACAGGCATTCCGCGGCCATCTCCTCATGATGCAACGGGAAGGGCGCAGCATACGGGCTGCCCGCGCGGTAGAATGTTTCCATTGGTGTTTCCATGATTCGTGCGGCGGCGATTCTTTCCATTTGCGCCATTTTGTTCTGCGGTCCGGCCATCCCTCAGGACCAGCCGAACGCGAAGATTCAGGTCAACGTCAACGAGGTCATCGTCCCGGTCACGGTGACCGATATGAAGGGACGCTTCGTTTCTAACCTGGAAGCCAAGGATTTTCGCGTTCTCGATGAAGGCAAGCCGCAGCGCATCGAGTTTTTCAGCCACAGCGAGAAGCAGCCGATCGTGGTCGGCTTCCTCCTCGACATGAGCAACAACACGCGGATTCACTGGAAGCGATACCAGGAATCGGTGATGGAACTGGTTTGGAACCTGCTGCCGGGCGACCCCCGCTACTCCGGCTACCTGGTCTCTTATGGCAATAGCGCCGAGTTGCTGGTCAACACCACCACCGATTCGGACAAGATCGCTGAGCAGATACGCAGGATGAAGCCGGGCGGGGGCGCGGCCCTGTATGACGCCATCTACCAGGCCTGCACCAAGCGCGAAGTCGTGCGCGGCGAGCCGTACGAGCCGCGGCGCGTGATCATCGTGGTAGGCGACGGCCACGATAATGCCAGCGGCAAGACCTTGGACGAGGTAATCGAAATCGCCCAACGCAACCTGGTGACGATCTATGGGATGAGCACCCAGGCCTATGGGTTCGACGTGCCGGAAGGCGACGTTTTGGAGCGTCTCGCCGAAGAGACGGGCGGGCATGTCGAGTATCCTCTCAATACGATTTTCAAAGATACGGCCGTGGGCACCTACTTTTGCAATCCCTCCGACGAGGGCTGTTACGCCTACAAAGTGGGTACCGGCGGTTACGAGGCTGCCATTTCCGGAAGCATCATCAAGGCGGTGGGCGCGATTTCCGGCGACGTGACCACGCAATACGTGCTGCGCTATATCCCACAAACCGATCCGGACGACAAGGGCAAGGTCTACCGCAAGATCAAAGTGGAAGTGAATTTGCCGGATATCATCATTCGCGCGCGTCACGGATATTATCCGGCCGCGCTTCCAAACGAACACCCCTAACGGCCAATAACAATCGGCCGATAAGCCATGTAGGATAGAGTCTGAATGCCGGCCAGCGTGGTACCGTTTTCTGCACGCCGCCAGGGCACCTACGTGCTGCTGGAGGCTGCGCTGCCCGAGCGTCCCCTCCAGACCATCGGTGTCTTGCTGGCCGATCTCGAAGGGAACCGCTGCTTTATCCGCATGCGGCAACGTTACGAGGAACTGGCCGATCCCGAAGATGCCGAGGTTCTGGAAGCGCTCGAACAAGACATGCGCGAGCGGGCGCAGGAGATGGGCGCAGATCAGTATCTGCTGTGGCTCGAGGATTCCCTTTCCAACGCAGTTCGCATCAGCGAACGCCAGGCCATCGCGGTCGATTCCTTCACGCGCGTGCTGGATCGTCTCTATTCCCAACACGTCGAGACCGTCAACGTGCAGCCGTTCGTCACGCACGTGCCTCTATTTAGCCTGCGTGCCGCCGCTGGGCACTTGGGCGAGGATATGCCTTCCGCCGAGGAAGATTGGGTGCGCGCGCCGGAGGGAATGCGGCTCGCGCCCGATCTGTTTGTCGCACACGTGGCAGGCCGGTCCATGGAGCCACGCATCCCGGATGGCAGTCTGAATCTATTTCGCTTCCGGCCGGTCGGCTCACGCCATGGGAAGATTTTACTGATCCAGCGGTTCGGCGCGCTCGATGAGACCGCGCGCTACACCATCAAGCGCTATACGAGCAAGAAAGTGGAGACTGGCGAAGACCAGTGGCAGCACGAGCGGATCCGCCTGGAGCCGCTCAACCCGGAGTTCGAAGCCTGGGATGTGGGGCCAGAGGATTTCGCAGTCGTCGCCGAATGGTTGCGGGTCATCGACTGAAGCCCATCGCCAAGCTTCTGGTGGAGTGGTATCACCACGGCCACCGCGATCTGCCTTGGCGCCGCACCACGGATCCATACCGTATTTGGGTCTCCGAGATCATGCTCCAGCAGACCCGCGCGCAAGCCGTTACTCCGTATTACGAGCGGTTTCTCGAGCGATTTCCCAATGTCGCCGCTCTGGCGCAGGCGAGCGTGGAGGAAGTGCTGGCTCTGTGGAGCGGCCTGGGATATTACTCCAGAGCCCGCAATCTGCACCGCGCCGCCCAGGGCATCCAAGCTGCCGGCGGGTTCCCACGCGAATATGACGCGATTCGGGAACTGCCCGGCGTGGGCGACTACACCGCGGCGGCGATAGCCAGCATCGCCTTCGAATTACCGTATGCAGTGCTGGATGGCAATGTTCTGCGCGTAGTGGCGCGCATGGAAAACGACGCTTCCGATATCGCTGCGCCGCGGACGCGCGGTCGCTTCCGCGAGGTGGCGCAGCGCTGGCTCGACCCTGCAACCCCCGGAGCGTTCAATCAGGCGTTGATGGAGCTCGGAGCGACCGTT
>DATJAK010000276.1:0-4970 GCA_035516375.1 Bryobacteraceae bacterium | reverse complement strand
GTTCCGAGGACTCTCCTAAATTCTGCGAAGTTGACTGTGTCGGACTCTTTTTTTCACGAACCATTTCGTCGAAGGCCCGACTGAACTCTGCGTCGTCCCCCTTCTTCACCGCGTCGATCAGGCGCTGCAGTGGGTCGTCCTCAAACGGAATGTACGGCGTTTCGTCCCTGTCCGAAGAGTCCTCCGGCTCAGTTTGGCTCGGCTCGACTTGCTTCGCCAGTTCCAGGCCCGGTATATGTGCCCCGTTCTGGAGCATCCTCCGCAGCCCCTCAAGCACCTGCTGGCGGAACTCCGCTTTCGGGTCGGGATTCGGTGCCACCGAGGAGTCTTTGGACTGCATTGCTGGCATCGGTTCTTGTGAGGGGTCGGCCTCGGGTGTGCTCGTATACTACCTCCTTGCCAAGCGCCAATTCTACCGCCTTGCATTCGTCGGTTGCTGACGGCGAAGTACCTTGCCAGAGTTGGGTCGTAAGACGTCTGCATGGAGACTTGGCGAACATGGTAGCAGGTACTTAGTGTCATCGATCATCGGAAATCGTCCTTTTTTGAACTTTGGCCGGGAGTGAGGCCCCATCATCTGGCGCCGCAGGCGCAAATCATCGGTCCCCATCATCATCCGAAGAGCCAGAAAAAGTAGTGTAGGTTCGTTGAGAGGCGGGAATAGGACCCGACCGTAGCAGCGGTGCGGGTCCCGGATGGCAACCTTTCGCAGGTCACCGTAACAAGCTGGAACTAAACTGACATGATCGGCTGCCGTTTGTCTAGCCCCGTCTGCGGCCGACATGGCGGATGGGGAAGTGGTTCTGCGGCAGCGGCTGTGCCGGGGCAGTGGATGCCACGCCGTATTCTGGATCTGTCAGCACTGTGATCGTGGGCAGCGCTATTGCGGGTCCCACTGCCGCGCCGCCGCACGACGGGAGCAGAAGCGCAACGCCAACTGCCGGCACCAGAAGAGTCCGGAAGGAAGGCTGGATCATCGCGACCGGCAGCGCGAGTACCGGCGGCGCCAGACGCAGGCGCGCGTGACGGATCAAGGTTCCCTGGCGATCGTTTCTCCGGCATCATCGCCATGTGGGAGTGAAGGATCAGCAGTTCTGGCGGCATCCAGCAGCGCAGCGGCCCGGTGCAGCCCGGAAAAACGTCCAGTTCAGATACTGTGCTGTATCCTTTGCGGGCGTCGCGGCCGGTGGGTGGACCCGTTCCCACGGATTCTACGATCCGCATGTCAGAAACGATGATTAGCCCGGAAATCCGCGCCGAAATTCGGCGCTACTTTTACGCCGAACATTGGAAAATCGGCACCATCGCGCGAGAGCTGCGCGTGCATCCCGATGCCGTGCGTCAAGCCATCGAAAGCGAACGCTTCCATCGAGCCCCGGCGCTGTACCCCTCCAAGCTCGATCCCTATGTGGCGTTCGTACGGCAGACCTTGGAGCAGCATCCAGGGCTGCGCGCCACCCGCATTTTCCAGATGATCCGCGAGCGCGGATATAGCGGCAGCGTGGTGCAACTGCGGCGCATTGTAGCCCGGCTGCGTCCACCCTCGCGGGAAGCTTTCCTGCGTCTGCAAACATTTCCCGCTGAGCAGGCGCAGGCCGACTGGGCCCACTTCGGCGAGGTTGCCGTAGGCCGCGCGCGACGCCGTCTATCGTGCTTTGTGATCACGCTTTCCTACTCGCGAGCACTGTATCTGGAATTCTTCTTCGATCAAACGCTGGAGAACTTTCTGCGCGGGCACGTGCATGCGTTTCAAGACTGGGGCGGGCAACCGCGTGTCATCCTCTATGACAATCTCCGTAGTGTCGTGCTGGAACGTCGTGGGGATCAGATTCACTTTCATCCCCGGCTGCTGGAGTTATGCGCTCATTGCCACTTCGTCGCACGCCCCTGTCAGGTGCGCGCCGGAAATCAAAAAGGCCGCGTGGAGCGCGCCATTCGCTATGTCCGCGATTCCTTCTGGGCCGGCCGCGGTTTTACAACGTTGGCCGAGTGTAACCGTCAGGCGTTGTTGTGGCGGGATCAAGTTGCGCATCAACGCCCCTGGCCGGGAGATGACGCCCGTACGGTGCAGCAAGTTTTTTCCGAAGAGCGGGCTCGTCTGCTACCACAGCCGCTGCATCCGTTCTGTACCGATTGCATCGTTCCGGTGCGTTCGGGCAAGACCATCTACATCCGCTTCGATCGCAATGATTACTCCATTCCGCCGCAAGCGGTGGGACGCCAACTGCTCGTCGTGGCCTCCGACACGCTGTTGCGCATCCTGGACGGGGTCACCGAGATTGCACGCCATCAGCGCTCTTATGATCGTCACCAACTGATATTAGACCCGGCGCACGCCCAGGACTTGCACCAGGCCAAGCGCAAAGCTTTCGACGCAACTCCTTCCGGCCGCCTGGCGCTGGCTGTGCCGGACAGTGCGACTCTACTGGATCGAGCTTTTGCACAGGGAGAATCGGCCGGCAGCCAAACCGCGCAATTACTGAAACTGTTGGATCTCTATGGAGCGGCGGAGTTGGGCCGCGCCATCCGGGAAGCTTTGGAGCGCAACACTCCGCGCGCCTCCTCCGTAGCCTTTCTGCTGCGCAAACAGCAGCGCTCCGCAAAGTCCTCCCCTCCCGCGGCGGTCGATCTGAGCCGTCATCCGGAGGCGCAAGCCATCGAGGTGCGCCCTCACAAACTGGAGACTTACGATGAACTCGCCCGCCACTCTAACGACGAGCCCAAGCCATAGCCTGGCGGAGCAACTCCGCCACATCGGTTTGCGCACCCTGCCGGAGCAACTCGATGATTTTGTGGCGCGCGCCACTAAAGCCCGCTGGTCTCCGCACGTGCTGCTGGAGCAGTTGGCGCAAGCCGAAATCGCGGATCGTTCCCGCCGCGGCCTGGAAAGGCGCCTGCGCTATTCCGGCATCAAAACCTTCAAAGCCCTCGCGGATTTCGATTGGTCCTGGCCCACCAAAATCGATCGCGATATCATCGAACGCGCCCTCACCTTGGACTTCCTTCAGGAGGCCCGCAATCTGGTTCTGGTGGGGCGCAACGGCTTGGGCAAGACCATGCTTGCCCAAAACATTTGCCACGCCGCCGTTTTGGCGGGAAGCTCGGTGCTGTTCCGCTCCGCGCCTGCACTGTTGGAGGAGTTGCATCGCCAATCTCTGGAAGGGCGCCGTCGCAAGATGCGCAGCTACGCCAATGTGGGACTTTTGTGCATCGATGAAGTCGGGTATCTTTCCTTCGACGATAAAGCCGCCGACTTGCTCTACGAAGTCATCAACCGCCGCTATGAACGCAAGAGCTTGATCATTACTACCAATAGGCCCTTCCGCGAATGGAACGAAGTCTTTCCCAATGCCACCTGCATCGCCACTATGTTGGACCGCTTGCTCCATCACGCCGACGTGACCGTTATCGAGGGGGACAGCTATCGCGTCCGCGAAAGCGAGCAAGAGACCGCCGCACGCCGGAGGAAAAAGTGACTCCGGTCTCGACCCTTTTAGATCCTGGCTCCAACTCGGCGCTCTACACCGCCACCGTGCTCACACTCTACGTGGATCTGCCGGACACACCTTTGCGCGCCAGTATTCAAGACCAACGTCTCGCTCAGCGGCTGTTCGACAACGCCGTCCCCCTGACGCTCGTCGAGGCAGCTTTGTTGCTGGCTTCCCTGCGTCGCCTGTGTCGGCCTTCTGAGGTTCCACCCCTGCCGCGCGTCCACTCCCTTGCTTACTTCCAACCCGTCATCGAGGAACTTCAGCAGAACCCCGTCCCTAATGGCTATCTCCAATACTTGCGTATGAAGCTTCGCAGCATCACCGATAACGCCGATCCGGCCAGAGTTCAAAAAAATACGTTTTCGAGTGATCGCTAACACGCAGTGACCAACGTGGAATTCATCGCCGTTCGCGGCATGAAGAAAGTCGCCTAAAATGGCACCTTTTGCGAATTCCTGCTCAGAGCCCAAAAACCATGTCCGGCCGGCGTCCGGCAGAAACATACACCACAGTGGAACGTATCGCGGCCTTTGCCGCCGGCGCCGATCCGAGGCACCTGGGAACCGAAGCCCGCCAGCTTTTCAAACGCAACATTCTGGACAGCATCGGATGTGCGATCGCCGCGATCACCGGTGCGCCGTTCCAGGCATTGCGTGATCAATTCGATGAATACCGGGCAACGGGTCGTTGCACGTTGATTGGTGGTGGAAAAACATCCGCGGATCAGGCAGCACTTTTCAACTCGGGACTGGTGCGTTATCCCGACCTGCTTGACAGCTACATGGCGAATGGCGGTCTGTGCCATCCCAGCGACAATTTCGGAGCCGTCCTCGCTGCAGCCGAACAGGCGCAAGCGTCCGGAGAAGACTTCATGGTGGCGCTTGCTGTCGCGTATGAAATCCAGTGCCGATTCACCGCTGCCGTCCCGGTAATGGCGAAGGGATTCAACCATGCCATTCAACTCGCACTGTCGGCTGCGGCAAGCGCGAGCAAACTCTTCCGACTTTCCGCTGATGGGATCGCAAACGCAATCGCGATTGCGACCGTCGACAACATCTCCCTTACGTGCATTCATGCTGAGCCTTTGTCTCAGTGGAAGGGTTTCTCACCTGGGATGACGTGTATGCGCGCCGTCTATGCTGCTTCAATGGCGAAGCGCGGATTCACAGGGCCTCGCGCCGTGTTCGAAGGACCCTGGGGACTGGAACATATGTTCGCCCAGTGCATCACAGTGGACTGGGACAGTCCTTCGCTTGAGGTGATCAAGCAGACCGTGCTGAAGAAATACTGCTCGCTCATTCACGGCCAGCCCGTGCTCGAGGCAGTGCTGGATCTGAGGCGGAGCTACAGTCTCACGGCGTCCGACGTTGAGCAGGTCCGCTGCGATATCTTCCAGGCGGGTTACGACTTTGCCGGTGGCGGGGCCTTTGGTCCGAAAGATCACCCCTGGATCAAAGAGCAAGCCGACTACAATCTCAA
>DATJAK010000275.1:0-32254 GCA_035516375.1 Bryobacteraceae bacterium | reverse complement strand
ACCCAAACGCAATGCGCGGCCACGGTCCGGCCGTTGAATACGCCCAAGCCATCCAGAGCCTTCGTCGGCGTCATGTGGCGCTTGGCCAGCTCGTCATCGTTCTCTTTCTTAGTCTCCGACACGTGAATCAGCAGCGGCGCGCGATACTTGTTCGCCAGGGCGCGGGCCGCCTTCAAGGTTTCGTCGGAGTTGGTATAAATGGCGTGGGGCGCCACTGCGGGAATCACTAGCGGGTCATTGCGGAAGCGCTGCAGATACCCTTCCGTGAAGCGGAGCGAATCGGCCGGCGTCTTGGCGTCGGCCACCGGAAAACCGATAATCGTTTCGCCGAGCACGGCGCGCATCCCGGCTTCCTTCGCGGTTTCCGCCACGACGTCTTCGAAGTAATACATATCGGTGAACGTGGTGGTGCCGCCTTCGAGCATTTCCAGGACGCCGAGACGCGTGCCCCAGCGCACGAAATCGGCCGAGACGTTCTTCGCTTCAGCCGGAAAGATGAACTTATTCAGCCAGTCCTGCAGGTTGAGATCGTCGGCGATCCCTCGAAACAGCGACATGGCCGCATGCGTGTGCGTGTTCACCAGCCCCGGCGCGAGGATCGCGTCCGGCCGGTCGAGCCGCTGGCCAGCCTGAAAACGCGCGTCGATCTCCACCTTCGTGCCCACCCCCACAATCCGATCGGCGCGAACGGCCACGGCGCCGTTTTCGATCACGCGGTGCCGCGCGTCCATGGTAATGACGTAGCGACCGCTCCATATCCAGTCGGCCGGCTCCGCGGCCAATGTCCAAGCGAGAAAGAGAAAGCTACAGATACGAAACATCGAATGGCTTCGGAAAGAGATCTTTCAGGCGATAGGTTTCGATTTTACCGCGCGGATTCACCAGCACGATATCGAGGTCGCCGCAAAACTCCCACAGAATTTGCCGGCAGGCTCCGCAGGGCGGTGTTAACGAATCGGTATCCGCCGCCACGGCAATGCGGCGGAATTTCCGAACACCTTCGGAAATCGCCTTGAACACGGCCACACGCTCGGCACAAATGGTAAGCCCGTAAGTGGCATTCTCCACATTGCAGCCGGTGTGCAAACGCCCGCTTTCATCTTCCAGCGCGGCGCCCACCTGAAACTTGGAAAACGGAGCAAAGGCATGCTCGCGCGCGGCCAGAGCAGCCGCCAGAAGAGCTTCCAAGGCTACGCCTCCAGCCGCGGCAAGAGGGCCTTGAGAAAGCCCACCAATTGGTCCCGTACCATGGCGCCGGTTTCCAGCACCTCTTCGTGGTCGATCTTCTGCGACAGAATCCCCGCGGCCATGTTGGTGACGCAGGAAATCCCCAGCACCTTGATCCCCATGTGATTCGCCACGATGACCTCGGGCGCCGTAGACATGCCTACGATGTCCGCGCCGATGGTGCGCAAAAAGCGGATCTCCGCCGGCGTCTCGTACGATGGCCCCAGCACTGCGGCATATACGCCCTCGCCCACCGCGATCCCCAGTTCCGCCGCTACCTTCTTGGCGGTCTCGCGATACTGCCGCGAATAGGCCTCCGACATGTCGGGAAAGCGCGGGCCCAGGTGCTCGTCGTTCGGCCCCACCAACGGGTTGCTTCCCTGCAGGTTGATGTGATCCGAAATCAGCACCAGCGAACCGCGCGTCAACGACAGGTTGATGCCGCCCGCGGCGTTGGTCATCACCATCGAGCGCACGCCCAGCGCTCCCAACACGCGGACACCGTAGGTCACCTGCGCCGGCGTGTAGCCTTCGTAAAGGTGAACGCGGCCCGCCATCACTGCCACGTCCAAGTCACCCACGTTTCCTAGAATCAGCTTGCCGGCGTGCCCGATGGCCGTCGACCGAGGCCAGCCCGGAAGATCGGAATACGGCAGATCGACGCGGTTCTCCAACTCTGCGGCAAAACCGCCTAACCCGCTTCCCAGCACCACCCCGATGGTAGGCCGGACATCGCTGAGTGATTCGATGTACCGCCTGGCTTCCTCGATCACAGCAGCATCCCCGCGATGCAGGCCGACATGAAATTCGCTAGCGACCCGCACACCACCGCGCGGATCCCCAGGCGCGCCAGGTCTGACTTCCGATTGGGCGCGAGCGCGCCGATGCCGCCAATTTGTATTGCGATAGAACTGAAGTTGGCGAAGCCGCACAAAGCGTAGGTAGCGATCGTGAAAGAGCGTGGATCGAGGTGGGCCTTCATCGGTCCGAGCTGTGTGAACGCCACAAATTCATTGAGCACCAGCCTCGTGCCCAGCAGGTTGCCGATGTCGTACGCGTCCTTCCACGACACCCCCATGATCCACGCCAGCGGCGAGAAGATCAGGCCGAACACCTTCTGTAACGTGTCCGGCAACCAGCCCATGTGAGGCAATTCGTGCAAGCCTCCCAGGATTCCGTTGCACATGGCGATCAGCGCGATGAAGGCGATCAGCATGGCGCCAATATTGAGCGCCAGGCGCAGACCGTCGCCCGCTCCCTGCGCCGCCGCGTCAATCACATTGACAGCAGTTTTCTCCACTTGAATCTGTACGTGGCCGGCCGTCGCGGGCTTTTCCGTCTCCGGGATCAGAACCTTTGAGAGCATGATGGTAGCCGGCGCGGTCATGATCACCGCAGTCAGCAGATGCTGGATCTCGACGTGCGCCACCAACACGTATGCCGCCATCACCGCGCCGGAAACGTGCGCCATCCCGCTGGCCATCACGGTGAACAATTCCGATTCGGTGAGCCCGGCGATGAACGGCTTAATCGTGAGCGGCGCTTCCGTCTGGCCCATGAAGATACTGGCCGCTACGTTGAGGGATTCCGCTCCGCTGATGGCCATCACCTTCTGCATGAAAACCGCCATCCAGTGAACGACCCACTGCATGATGCCCACGTAGTAGAGGATCGAAAAAAACGAAGCGATGAAAATGACGATAGGCAATACCTGAAACGCGAACAGGACGCCATAAGGGCCGTTGGCCATGCCGAGCGGGCCAAAGACGAAACTGCTGCCCGCCTCCACATATCCGATCGCCGCCGTCACGCCGCGGCTCACCACCTGAAAGAGCTTTCCAAAATCGGTTTTGAGCACCAGCAGCGCGAAGGCGAATTGCAAGCCAAGGCCCCAGGCGATGATCCGCAATTTGATGGCATGTTTTCGCGAGGAGAGAAGCCAGGCCAGCGCCATGATGACTACCAGGCCCAGTAGTCCGGTAAACCGGCCCATTTATCCCACGACTTCCAGAATCAGCTCCCGCTCGTCAGGCTTCTGCGCGGAGATGCGGAAGGCATCTTCCACCATTTCGGCTGCTTCTTCCACGCGGTCCTCGCGGGTATAGTAGAGCCGGCAGAGCACCGATCCAGCATCCACTTTTTCTCCCACCTTGACTTCCAAAATGATGCCCACCGCGGGGTCGATGGTATCTTCCTTGCGCTCGCGCCCCGCGCCAATCATGTTGGAAGCTACGCCGATATCTTCGGCGTCGATAAGGCTGACGTAACCGCCGCGCGGAGAGGTTACCTCGCGCATGCCCGTTGCATTTGGCAGCAGCTCGAATTTATCGAGCGCCTGCGGATTCCCGCCCTGTGCCGCCACCGTTTGTTTAAATTTCTTGTAGCCTGACCCATCCACCAGTTTCTGCTCGGCGGTGCGGCGCGCTTCATCCAGCGAGGCCGCCTTCTTGCCCAGGTGGATCATGCGGGCGGCCAGCTCGATCGAAAGCTTGGTCAGATCGGTCGGGCCGGCATTTTGCAGCGTCTGCGACGCCTCCATCACCTCGAGCGCATTGCCCACGGCGTAACCGAGCGGCTGGTTCATATCGGTGATGAGCGCTTGCACGCGCTTGTCCATGCGCCGCCCGATCCCCACCATCATCTGGGCCAGCCGGCGGGCATCCACCTGCTTTTTCATGAACGCCCCGTTGCCCACCTTGACATCCAGCACCAGCGCGTCCAGACCCTCGGCGAGCTTCTTCGACATGATGGAAGCCGAAATCAAGGGGATCGATTCCACCGTAGCGGTCACGTCGCGCAAGGCGTAGAATTTGCCGTCGGCCGGAGCCAGCCGTTCTGTTTGTCCCATGAAGCATAGCCCGATTTCGGTAAGCTGCTTCTGAATCTCCTCGGGACTCAAATCCGTACGGAAACCGGGGATCGATTCCAGCTTGTCGAGCGTCCCGCCCGTATGACCCAAACCGCGACCTGACATCATGGGAACCACCACGCCCGCCGCCGCCGCCAATGGCGCGACGATCAGGCTGGTCTTGTCACCCACGCCGCCAGTCGAGTGCTTGTCGACTTTGACGCCAGGAATTGCCGACAAGTCCACCGTTTCGCCCGAGCGCAGCATGCATTCGGTGAGCCTGCTCACTTCGCGGTCAGACATTCCGGAGAAATACACGGCCATCAGAAAAGCCGACATTTGATAGTCGGGAATTTCGCCGGTAGTATATCCGTCGACCAGAAATTCAATCTCTTCGGGCGCGAGCTCTTCCCCGTCCCGTTTCCGGTGGATCATGTCAACTGTACGCATTATGAGACACTTAGGCTACCATCCGATGCACCTGAAAGTAAAGCGAAAGGTTTCGGACGACGGATGGTTTCCAACGCGCGCCAGCCGGCGCCAGAGCTAGGACTTGATGACTCGGCCGTCACCCAACTTAATGAGCGAACTGAGCATGGCCGGCGCGCCGCTCTTCGCCGCCCCGCCGGTGCAACTGATGGTGTCGCCCGGCTGCACCGTATTGCGTGACCAGCCGTACGATTTCAGGTGGTTGAGGCTCATCATCTCGACCGCCCACTCCACCACATTGCCCTTATCGTCTTTCACGTCGACGTAGATGTACGCGTGTGGGTTGGTCCATTCGAAACGCTTCACCACGCCCGTGATGGTGGTGGGATTGCCCATGTCGTACATGCCCGTCCCGTGATGGGCGAGCAGCGGAATCGCCCCCAAGGCAATGCCCGAACCCAACAAAAACACACGCCGCGATGTCACCATAGATCTCCTCACCAGGTACTCGCAGGCATTGTAGTAAGGGGTGGCTGGCTTGTCAAACTACCCTTGACGCCGGTTGATCTGCTTCCATAGACTACGGTTACATGCGCCCCACCGCTCTGTTGATGTGCGTCGCTCTCGGGGCGGCCTGTACGCTCGCGAGCGGCCAAACCACCGATGAAAAGCTGTACGCGGCGATCCGCGGCAATGATCTTGCGGAATTGAAAGCATTACTTGAACATGGCGCCGATGCCAACGCTCCCGACCGGCGCGAAATCACCCCGCTCATGTACGCCGCCGAAATCGGTTCGCCCGAAGTGATGAAAGTGCTGCTCGATCACGGGGCCGACGTCAACGCGCAGAATGCTTTTGGGTCCACAGCTTTGATGTGGGCGGTGAGCGAGCCGCGCAAGGTTCGCATGCTGCTCGACCATGGCGCCGACGTGAACAAAGTGGCCAGGACCGGCCGCACCGCGCTCATCATCGCGGCATTCACCGATCCTTCCGCGGAAGTGGTGCGCATGCTGCTGGCTGCGGGCGCCAAGGTGGATGTGATGGACCGGCGGAAAGTCACGCCGTTGAACGCTGCGACCTTCGGGAACGATACCGAAACGATCCGCCTGCTGCTCGAAGCCGACGCCGACATCGAGACCGCCGATACCTTCATCGGCATGACGCCGCTCATCAATACGGCGGGCAACCGCAACCTGGCCGCGGTGAAGCTGCTACTCGAGCACGGGGCCAAGGTCAACGCGGTTTCGAAAACCGAGAACCTGCCCAAGATCCAGACGGGCACGGTCGAGTTCGGCGGTTGGACGCCTTTGCTAATGGCAGCACCGTTTGGTCCGCCAGTGGTGGTGAAGACGCTGCTCGACGCCGGCGCGAAGATCAACGTGCAGGACTATCGCGGCTTCTCGCCGTTAATGCTGGCCGTCGGCACAGACCGGTACGACCGAGAGACCATCCGCATGCTTCTGGCGCACGGCGCGGACACGACGGTGAAAACCCACCTGGACGAGTCGGCGTTGGATTGGGCGAACAGGCTGCGCGACCCGGAGGTGGTGAAAGCTCTGGGTGGAAATATTCAGCCTGTGGCCCCGGCATCGCTGTCAAAAGACCCGCCCGACGCGCGGACTGCTATCGAACGCAGTCTGCGCCTGCTCGAAAAGACCAACAGCCAGTTCTTTGCCAAGAGCGGCTGCTTTGCCTGCCATGAACAGCCACCAACGGAATTCGCGGCGGCGGCGGCGCGCGCGATCGGCATCGCACCCGATGAGCAGGCGGCTCACGAGCGGCGCTTGCAGGTCACGTCCACAATCGCCTCGGCGGGTCCCGTGCAACTGGAAGGCCCGGCCGCGATCGGGGGCGCCGATAACAATTTGTACCTGGTGGAAGCGCTGGTGCGCGGCGGCTACCCAGCCGATCGGATTACCGACTACCTGGCTGCCAATTTGGCCGCGGCCCAGGGCGCCGATGGCGGCTGGCATCTGCCCGGATATTCCCGTTCGCCCATTCAGGACAGCGACTTCTCCCGTACCGCCATGGCCATGCGCGCGCTGCGTGCTTATGGCACGCCGGGCCGCGCGGCGGACACGAAGGCACGCCTGGCCCGCGCCAAGAAATGGTTGCTTGCAGCAAAGCCGGTGATTCTGGAAGACCTCGATATGCGCCTGCTCGGCGTGGCGGCCGCGGGAGGCGGTGCGGAGGAGCTGCGCAAACTCGCCAAGCCGATTCTTGCCGAACAGCGCGACGACGGCGGTTGGGCGCAGCGTGATGTTTTCGGGAGCGACGCCTATGCAACCGGCATGACCTTGTGGGTGCTTGCCGAAACTGGAGTCATGCGACCCACCGAAGAGCCATTCGCAAAAGCCACGAAATTTCTGCTCGGAACGCAGAGCGCCGATGGCTCGTGGCACGTGGCCAGCCGCGCCACGAAGTTCCAGCAATACTTCGAGAGCGGCTTTCCTTACGGCCACGATCAATGGATCTCGACGATGGCGACCGGCTGGGCCGCGAGCGCACTGGCGTTGTCGGTGAACCCCCGCTCCCTGGCGGTCGCGGCTCGGTAGGTCTCAGTGGGGCGGGCCTTCCGGCCCGCCGCCGGGCTTCTGCCCGGCGCGCCGCGCGGAAGCGCGGCGGCAGCCCGGAAGGGCTGGCCCCACTCACCATTCACAAACGAATTCTCGTAGTCAAGATTCTGTTCATAGAAGCCTGAATTCTGTAAGCACGCTCTTACCCGCTTGCATACAATAGCCCCGAGACAATAGTCATGCGGAATCGACGAAACACGCGTCGGCTGTTCCTTCTGCTCGCAGCGCTGGCCGCTACCCCGGCCTTCGCACAACGCGACATCACCGGCGAATGGGACAACAATTTCGACGAAGACTTTCTGGAGCGCATCCCCGGACCCGATATCGGCGATTACCTGGGAATCCCCATCAACGACGCCGCGCGCTTGCATGCCGACAGTTGGGACGCTTCGTTGCTAACGCTGCCCGAGCACCAGTGCAAGCCGCACCCCTCCGACTACGGCATCCGCGGCCCGGCGCAATTGCGCGTGTGGAAGGAAGTCGATACACCCACGCAACAATTGATCGCGTACCACACGCACGTCTTCTGGCAGGCACCCGAGCGGACGATCTGGATGGATGGCCGCCCGCATCCACCCGATTACGCCCCGCACACGTGGCAAGGATTTTCGACCGGCAAGTGGGAAGGCGACATGCTCACCATCACCACCACGCACCTGAAAACCGGATGGATTCGCCGCAACGGCATTCCGCGCAGCGAAAACGCTGTAATCACCGAGCACTGGATCCGCCACGGCAAGTACCTCACCGTAACGACCATCGTCAACGACCCGCTATATCTGACCGAGCCCTTCATCCGCACCACCGACTTCACCAACAATCCGGATCAGCAGATTCCGGCCTATCCGTGCGAATCGGTCGAAGAAGTGGAGCGGCCGCTGGGCGCAGTGCCACACCACTTGCCGGGAACCAATCCGTTCCTCAACGAATTCGCGCAACGCTTCCACGTCCCCGAGCAGGCGGCGCGCGGCGGCGCCGAAACCATGTATCCGGAATACCGCAAGAAGCTGAAGGAAGCCGAAGCCAAATGACCACTTTCAGGATTGCTCGGACGCTGGCCGCCGCTGCGCTCGTGTTAGGGGTGATGCAAGCGCAGCAGGCGCCGGCGGAGTTACACACCATCCACGTCCAAGGCAGCGTCTACATGATCGCCGGCGATGGCGGCAACGTCACCGTGCAAATTGGAAACGATGGCGTGCTGCTGGTGGATACCGGTCTTGCGCAAAATGCCGACCGGCTTCTGGCGGAAGTCCGGAAGCTCTCCACAGCGCCCATCCGCTACATCATCAACACGCACGTGCATCCCGACCACGTCGGCGGTAACGAAAAGATCGGCGCAGCCGGCAGCGCTATCGCGGGAGGCAATTTCGCGGGCGACATCGCGGATGCAGGCGTAGGCGCGAACATCATCGCGCATATCAATCTGCTGAACCGCATCAGCGCGCCCAACGGCAACCAGCCGGCCGCTCCAGCCAAAGCGTGGCCCACCGACACCTACCTATCCGACAAGAAGAAGATCTTCTTCAATGGCGAAGCGATCGAGATCCTGCACATCCCCGCGGCCCACACCGATGGCGACAGCATCGTCTTTTTCCGCCGCTCGGATGTCATCAGCGGGGGCGACGTTTTTGTCACCACCAGCTTTCCGATCGTCGATCTCGCGCGCGGCGGCAACATTCAGGGCATCGTCGCGGCGCTCAATCGATTGATCGATATCAGCGTACCGGCCGACAAGCAGGAAGGCGGCACCTATGTCATTCCCGGGCACGGCCGGATCTGCGATCAGGCGGACGTGGTCGAGATCCGCGACATGACCACCATCATCCGCGACCGGATTCAAGACGGCGTTAAGAAAGGTCTGACGCTCGATCAGGTGAAGGCGTCGAAGCCCACTCTGGACTATCCGGTCTACAACGCGGCCACCGGCTGGACTACAGATCGATTCATCGAAGCGGTGTATCAAAGCTTGAAGAAGGAAAAGCCATGAGCCTGAGAAACCGCTGCCTTTCAATCGCCCTACTGGCCGCCGCGCAACTGGCACAAGCGCAATTTCAGGCGCCGCCCGCGCCTCCGCGCCCAGCTTCAGCCAAAGACGCCGCGCCCGAAGATATCACGGGCTACTGGGTTTCCATTGTGACGGAAGATTGGCGCTGGCGCATGCTCACGCCCGCGAAGGGCGACTACACCAGCCTCCCGCTGAACCCTGAAGGGCGCAAGGTGGCCGACACCTGGGATCCGGCGAAAGACACCGCCGCCGGCAATCCATGCAAAGGCTACGGCGCGGCCGGCCTGATGCGCTTGCCCACGCGCCTGCACATCACCTGGCAAGATAACAACACCATGAAACTGGAGACGGACGAAGGAACGCAAACCCGTCTGTTCCACTTCGCCGCCAAAGCGCCGACCGGGCAGGCGCCCAGCTTGCAAGGTTATTCGCTAGCGGAGTGGGACATCAGCCGACCCACCAACATGGGTTTTCAGCCCCCCCCGGCCGCGGCCGGCAAGCTTCCCGGATCGCTGAAAGTGGTCACCACGAGTTTGAAGCCCGGCTACTTGCGCAAGAACGGCGTGCCATACAGTGGCAACGCAGTGCTCACCGAATATTTCACGCGCACCCACGAACCCAACGGCGATTCGTGGCTGATCCTGACCAGCATCGTGGACGACTCACAGTATCTGACCTCGGAGCTCCTCACCAGCACGCACTACAAGCGGGAAGCCGACGGTTCCAAATGGGACCCGTCGCCGTGTGTGGCGAAGTAACCCGTGCGGCGCCGCCATGCGCTGCCCCGCATGGCATAATCAAATGCCGTGTCCGAGGAACCAATCCGTGTCCCTTCCGGCCTGACGACTGATGGGTTGCTGGGACGCCGCTACCTCGCCCGCATCGTCGACACGATTCTGATCACCCTGCTGGTCGCATTAGTGTTCACGTTGGCGCGGTCGCTTCTGCCTCCCGCCGAGGATCTTACAGGCCAGCTTTTGATTGTCGTGGTCAACCTGAATATTCTGGTCATCTTGTGGATCGGCTACGGCACCCTTTTGGAATCGTCATCGTGGCAGGCCACCGTAGGCAAGCGGTTCATGGGATTACAAGTTTACGATGCGACAGGCGGCCGGCTCACGCTCCTGCAGGCCCTGGGCCGCAATCTGCTGAAGGACGGCCCTTTCCTGGCGCTAGCTTTCATTCCGATCGGGCGCCTGCTAACACCTGTTTGGCTGATGGCTCACCTGGTGGTGCTGCACCGCAGCCCGGTTTATCAGGCGATTCACGATCGCGCCGCACATACGTGGGTCGCAGCCCCCGAACAGACCACCCAACTTCATCTGACGTAAAGGAGAAGCCATGCACTCAAAGCTCGCTGGTAACGTGATTCTGTGGATTGCAGTAGCCCCTCTGGCTCACGCCCAAGTCCCTGCCGATATCGAAGCCAGCTTGCGCAAGATCGGGCAGATCGTCGATCCTGCTTGCACGGCCAAGCTGTACCGGCCGCTGATGCCACAGAACGACCTCAACAGCAACGTGTCGCCGCTTTATCCCGGCGTCACCATCGCGCGCGACGTCTCCTTCGGCCCGCATCCCAAAGACCTGCTTGACATCTTTTCCGCCGATAAGGGCGGCGGGAATCGCACCGTGCTCATATACGTTCCCGGCGGCGGCGGCAACAAAACCGAACAGCAGGACCGCGAAGCCAACGCCTTTTACGACAACATCGGACGCTGGGGAACCAGGAACGGAATGGTGGTGGTGCTGATGCAGCGCCATCCCGGCCAAAATTGGGACGACCCGGCCAAAGATGTTTCCGCCATTATCCAGTGGGTCCAGGCCAATATCGGCAAATACAAAGGAAACCCCGATCGCATGTTCATCTGGTGCCATTCCGCCGGCAACGGGCCGCTCGGCACGTACATCGGCCGCCCGGAGGTATGGGGACTGAAGGGCGTCGGCGTCAAGGGAGCGATCTTCATGTCCGGACAGTGGAACGTAGCTCCGCTCGAGATTCCGGGAGCAGGCGGCCGGGGCGGGGCAGGGAACTTCGCCGGAGCCGGCAGCACCTGTGGCCAGGATGGTCCCAATGCGCCGCTCGGAATCATTGCCGGTCCGAGCGCGGTGAGCCCCGCGGAAGCGCCTGCTGGGCGCGGCGGACGTGCCGGCGCACTGCCACCAGCCGACCCGGCCACTCAATTGGCCCGTTCCACCTTACCCGCGTTCAAAGAGACCCAGGTCAAGCTGATGTTCGCCTCAGCCGAGCTCGATCCCGGCATCAACGGCAGTATGAGCGCCTTCTACCAAACCTTGCACGATGAGTTATGCAAGGCAGGTCCGGAGCATTGTCCGGCGATGCTGTTCGCCAACGGAGAGAGCCACATGTCTGAGGTCTTCTCGATCGACACGGATGACAAGACGGTGTCGGGCGCCGTTCTGGTCTGGATGAAGAAGGTGAAATAGCGGGCACCCCTCGTACGGTATTTTCTGGAACGTGTTCGCCAGCAGCCTGTTGACGGGCGCGCGCGATCGGAGCATACTCTGGCAAGGGGGATCTCATGAATTACCAGCGGCTCGCGCTCGCGTTGTTGGTGGTTCTGGCGGCATCATTTCCGGCTCTCGCGCAATCCGTCATCTCTACGCATGCCGGCGTGGTGTACTTCTTCGAAGGTTCCGTTTGGATCGGCGACCAGCATCTGGAGCAGAAGTTCGGCAAATTCCCGGACATCGGCGAAGGCCGAGAACTGCGCACCGAAGAGGGGCGCGCGGAAGTGCTCCTCACCCCCGGCGTATTCCTGCGCATGGGCGAGAACAGCCGCATCCGTCTGATTTCGTCGAACCTGGCCGACACGCGCGTCGAGCTCCTGGATGGCTCCGCGGTGGTCGAGGCCAAAGACGCCCCAACCGATACCTCAGCGGTGGTGATCTACAAAGGTTGGCAGGTGAAGGTGCCGCAGCGGGGGATCTATCGGATCGATACCGTGCCGCCGCAGATCAAGGTCTACAAGGGCGAGGCGCAAGTCGTCCAGGCCAACGCCGAGCCGGTGCCGGTCAAAGACGGGCAGACCATCCCGCTCGCCCCCGTACTGGTGGCCGAAGCGACCACCGGTGAGCTAGGCGATTCTTTCGACCATTGGGCGCAGGAGCGCAGCCAGGCGATTTATTCGGATAACGCCACGGCCGCGCAGATTCTGGATGACCCCGCTTTGACCGACAGCGCCGGCCTGGCACTGGGCGGCCTCAGCTATTTTCCGATGACCAGCAGCCCCGCTCTCGGTTTGGCCAATCCCTACGGGCTTAGCTTCTGGAGCCCGTTCCAACCGACGATGAGTTCTCTGTACCTGCAGGGTTACGGTCTTGGTTGGGCTTATCCGGCGTACCCCGGCTTGCGCCTGTTCCAGCTCTATCCGCTACGGCCGCTGCGCCCATGGAGTCCCACCACGGGGAGGATCGGCGGAATCCAGCCGATCGGCATCGGAACACCCCGGTCGCCTGTGCTCAACCGAATCGGGCCGACCGTGCCGCACGTTCCGCCTCCGCACCCGTCCGTCGGCGTGCATGGCGGCCGGCGCTAGAACCGGCCTATTCGGAGGGCGCGTAGTAGCCGACTCTCCAGCGCACTTTAAGAGGAGGTAAGCCGGCCGGCTGCGTGACCTTCACTTCCACCTTGCGGTACTTACCGTCTTTCGTTTGATTTTTCGGCGTGTACGCCAGCACATACTGATTCCGCAGCTCGATGCCGATTCGGGCGGCAACGCTTGGCAGATCGTGCGGGTCAGATGCCGCAAACGCTTTTCCCCCGGTCTGGTCGGCGATCTCAGACAGCAGCTTCGGGCCGGAGATTTCCTCCTTACTCATGCCAAAAAACATGAGCGGTTCAAACACACCCATGGCGTAGATCTGAACGTCGGCTTCGCGCACCAGCGACTCGATCTCGCTCCTGGAGTAGCGGCTGTTGTTATCCCCGCCGTCGGAAACGATCAAGATGGCTTTGCGCGGATTCTTCGCCTTCTTCATCTGGTCGAGAGCGATGTGAACGCCATCGAGCATCGCCGTCAGGCCACCTGGTTTCACGGCGTTGAGCTTAACCTGGACCTCTTCGATTCGATCGGTAAAGCTGGAAACCAGATTGGCATGATCGCTGAACTCGACCAGGAACGCCTCATCCTGCGAGTTCATCGTTTTCAGAAACTGAACCGCTGCCTCGATTGAGGTTCGAAGCTTATCGTCCATGCTGCCGCTGGCGTCGAAAACCAGCCCGATGGAGAGCGGCGTGTCTTCTCCCGAAAAGTGCCCGATGGCTTGCTCTACGCCGTCTTCGAACAAATGGAAGTCCTGCTTTTGAAGTCCCAGAACGAAACGGTTCGAGGGGTCGGTCACATTCGCCGGGATGAGCACCAGCGTGGTGTCGACATTGAATTTCGGCGTGTGCTCAGTCTGCCCGTGCGCTGGGCTCAGGCAAAGCGCCACCAACGTGATGAGCAAGCAGAAATTACGGAAGCGCACGGATGAGCTCCTGGTTACTGACGAGTCTAGCAAGTCTGGGCCGCGGCGGAGAGGTTACGGGAGTTACTTCTCATCCGGCAGCGCAAACACGAAAATGTTGCTGGCATTGCTCGGGTGTAGCTCGGGAGCAAGTACGTTCAGACCCGAACTGACCAGCGAATTGCCGGTGCTCACCGCCACGTACTGCTTGCCGTTGGCCGAATACGTGATCGGATAACCGGTAACGGGAGAGCCCAGATTTATCTCCCACAGGACTTTGCCGTTGGCCTGATCGAGCGCCAGGAAGTGGCCGTTGGTGTCCCCGCCAAAAATCAAACCGCCGCCTGTGGTAACCAGTGACATCATGCCGGCGCGGCGTTCGTGCTTCCAGGTAATTCTTCCGGTCTCCACCGAAATGGCTTGCACCGTGCCGATCTTGTCGGTACCGGGCGTGATCTGGTTCTTGTTGCGGATGCCGTAGAGCGAAGTGGTCCACGGCTTATCGGGCAGCACGCTAACCGTCCCACACGTGTTTTGTAGCGGGAAATACATCGCGTGCGTGAGCGGGCTGTAGGCGCCGGCCGGAAAGTCTTTGCCGCCATTCGCGGTGGGACACACGAAGCGCTCGTCGCCGACTTTATTGAATATGGTTTCCGGGTTGACGGTCACTTCGCCGGTGGCGCCATCGATCTTCGAAACCACGTTCTGCCGGACGGTAGGCGTGGCCCAGAGAAACTCGCCCGTCTGTCGATCCAGCGTGTAGACGATGCCGGTCTTTCCGGGAATGCCGGTTACGACTTTGCGGCGCTCTCCGGGTTTGAGCCGTGGGTTGATCCAGCTTACCTGCGACGCATCGGGAGCGACCGCGGTGTCGATCAAAAGCCGTTCGAACGGATGGTCGAAATCCCAATGATCGACCACGTGTTGGTAATACCAAACGATCTTGCCGGTGTCGGCGTTCAGAGCGAGCGTCGAGTTGTGATAGAGGTACTTCTTGTCGTTGCCCGCCAACAGGAACTTCGGCGCGGGTGAAGTGACCGACGTTCCGATGTAGATCATGTTGAGCTCGGGATCGAAGCTGGGCACCATCCACGTGCCCACGTGCCGGCGGTTCGCGTCCGGCATCCCGCCCCAGGTCTCATCGCCGGGCTCGCCCGGCTTCGGAATCGTGCGCGTCCTCCACAGCTCCTTTCCAGTCTTGGCATCGTGCGCGGTAATGATGCAGCCGTTCGGCGTGGCTTTGTACTCGCAGCCGCGCCCGGAGATGATCTTGCCGTTGGCGATGATTGGCCCGGACGTCTCCTGGGCCGAATCCTCACGGTAATCGACGATGCGGTTTTCCCAGGCCAGTTTGCCGGTCTGCGCATCCAGCGCATATACGAAGTCGTCCACGCTGGTGTCGATCAGGAGCTTGCCGTAGATGGCGATATTGCGATTGATGCTGGGCACGATCAGAAATTTTCCAACGTCTTCGGGCAACTTGCGCTTGTATTCCCAAATCAAATCGCCGGTGGCGCCGTTGATGGCCTGCACGTAGTCGCTGGGATTGGGCAAATACAAAATGCCGTGGTAGACCAGCGGCGTGGCTTCCTGGACGCCGGGACCCATGCCGCGCGTCCAAACCAGCCGCAGAGTGCCGACGTTGGCGCGCGTGATCTGGTTGAGCGGACTGTAACCCCAGCTATCCAGCGTGCGCCGCCACATGAGCCAGTCAGCCGGATCAGGGCTCTGGAGCATTTTGTCGGTAACTGGAACAAAGGCGTTCTGCGCGCCAGCCGGAAGGGTGGCCAGCAAGGCGATGGTGGATAGGATGAGCCGCATTGTGGAAAGAAGGTATCACGCCAGCGTAAACGCCAGCAACCCATTATTCACCGCCGAGACGCTGAGACGCCCCCCGGGGATCGCGCAGCGAAAGCCGGGCCCGGCACGAGGACCTGTTCCAGCACTTGTTCCCTCTGCTCCCTCTGCGCGCCAACCTCATGGAGCAACGGAACGCCACAAACTTCACGTGCGCCCCACAACCTTGGCCTTTTCTCTGCGTCTCTGCGTCTCGGCGGTGAATTCACATTTCCCCAATCCCGCCAACCCGCCCCGAGTACAATAAGATTGTGTCTCGCCGTGTTATTCCGGCGGTGTTCGCGCTCGCCGCCGCCCTCTACGCACAACCGAACTTCTTTCCGCTGAAAGACGTCAGGCCCGGCATGCGCGGCATCGGCAAAACCATCTTTGCGGGCGACCGCATCGAGGACTTTCAAGTCGAAGTGCTGGGCGTCCTCGACAATGTCGGTCCCAAGCAGTCCCTCATTCTGGCGCGGCTCTCGGGAGGTCCCCTGGAGCACACCGGCGTGATGCAGGGGATGAGCGGCAGCCCGGTTTACATCGAGGGCAAGCTCGCGGGCGCGGTGGCCCTGGCGTTTCCGTATTCGAAAGATCCCATCGCCGGCATTCGCCCCATCGAGGAAATGGTGAAGGTGGGCACGACCCCGGCTGCGGCTCCGGTCTTGCGTGCTTCGCTGTCGCTGGGCGAGCGCGATCTCACTCGCGTCCTGCCCAAACCCGAGCCGGTAATGGCGGGCCAGTCGCGCATGGTCGAAATCGCCACCCCCGTATCGTTCGGCGGGTTTAGCCGGGCTACCCTCGATGCCTTCGCGCCTCAGTTGCGCGCCCTTGGTTTGGAGCCGTTGCAAGCGATTACCACAGGCTCCGACATCGCGCCAAAGATGGGCAACCCCGCTGACCTGAAGCCCGGTTCGATGATCAGCGTGCAAATGATGGCGGGCGACCTCAGCGTCGGCGCCGAAGGTACCCTAACTTATATCGATGGCAATCGCGTATACGCATTTGGCCATCGCTTTCTGGACGTCGGCTCGACCGCGTTGCCCTTCGCGCGCGCGGAAGTGATCGGCTTGCTCCCAAATCTCAACACTTCGTTTAAGCTCTCCAGTGCAAAAGAGTGGATGGGGATGATTTACCAGGATCGGGATACGGCCGTCGCGGGCCAGCTTGGCAAGCCACCGTCATTGGTCCCGGTCTCCATCGGCATTGCTCGCGGTAAGCAACGAATCGAGTCCTACCGCATGCAGATGGTCAACGATCCGCTGTTGTCTCCGCTGCTGGTACAGATGGCGATCTTCTCCGCGATCGATGCCACCGAGCGCACCGTGGGCGCGGCCAGCCTGCGGGTGACTGGCAGCGTGGAATTTCAGAACGCGCCCGCTCCCGTGCGGCTCGACAATCTTTTTTCTTCCGATAACGGTTCGGCCCAACTGGTTTCGCTTTCGTCCGCGATCCCGCTGGCGTTCGTGATGCAAAGCGGTTTTCATTCTCTGCAGCTCAAGAGCGTGAACATCGACATCGAGACTTCCGATCAGAAGAAGCAGTTCAGCATCGATTCGGTTTCGGCGTCGCGGCGCGAGGTGCATCCTGGCGAAAAACTGCAGCTCAACGTGACCCTTGCCGGCGAAAACGGCGCAGAAGAGATCCACCACGTGGATTACGAAGTGCCCATCGGCGCACCGCTGGGAGCGCTGTATTTCACGGTCTCCGACGCGAACGTCGCCAATATTGCCGACTTCCGGCAGATCCTCACGGCCAGCCCGCACAGCCCCGAGCAGGTGATCACCATCGTGAACCGGCTCCATCCGAACAACAAGGCCTATGTTCGTGTGTGGCGTCCCGACCCGGCCTTTCAACTCGAAGGAGCCGATTTGCCCGACCCTCCGCCCTCCGTGGCGCTGGTTCTGGCGGGCTCGCAAACCAATCTGGCGGGCATCAACCAGGTGCGCAATTCCAAAATTGGCGAGATGGAGATCGACGCCGGCGACATGGTCGTCTCCGGCACGAAAACGATTCTGGTGGACGTAAAAGAATGACCTCTTGGATGCGCTACGGGATAGCAGGCGCCGCCGCGATGCTGGCGCCCATCGCGTTCGCCAGCGGCACCACCGTTTGGGAGATGAACTCCTATTCGGATTTCGTGCGCGGCCGGTTTCAGGGCGTCTCGCTCAGCCGCGACGGGCGTCTTTCGCTTGCACCCAAGCTCGATACGGTTTTTTCCTCCGACCAGCCAGTCATCTGGAGCGTGGCGCCGGGACCGGATGGCAGCCTGTACGCAGCGACGGGACATCGCGGCCGCGTCTATCGAATTGACCGCGGCGGCAAGGCGACTCTCCTGTGGACGGCCGAACAACCCGAAGTCTTCGCCCTGGCTGTGGACCGCTCGGGGGCCCTTTATGCCGGAACCTCGCCCGATGGCAGCGTGTACCGCATCGAGAACGGCAAGGCGACGGAATATTTCGCGCCCAAAGCACGTTACATCTGGTCGCTCGCCATCGCGCCCAACGGAATTCTCTACGTCGGTACCGGGGACCAAGGCAAGGTGTTCCGCGTGGAAGGTCCCGGCAAGGGCGAGGTTTATTATGAGACCGGCCAATCGCACATCACAGGATTGGCCGTCGATTCCCAAGGACGTCTGCTGGCGGGCACCGAGCCGAATGGCCTGCTCTACCGGATTACGGCGAAAGACCAGGCGTTTGTCTTATACGACTCCAGCCTGCCGGAGATCCGCGCCATTGTGCCCATGCCGGATGGCACGGTCTACGCCGCGGCGCTGGGCGGTTCCGTTGCCAAGCGCGCCCAGAGCGCGCAGCAGGCTCTGCAGAACTCCGGCGGTGCCACCGTCACCGCGCCCACCACCACGATCACCGTGGAAGCGCAGGAAACCGCTCCGGAACTCAAGCCGCCCGAGCCCAAACCGGGGGCGCAGCAATCCCCCAATGCTGGTACCCAAGTCACTACGCAATTCACTCCCGTTACCGACACCACCGGCATGGAAAAGTCGGCGGTTTATCGAATCAACGCGGACAACACGGTGGATACGTTGTGGAGCTCCAAAGAGGAGAACGTGTATGACCTCTTGGCTCTCGAACAACAGGTGTTGTTCTCCACCGACGATTCCGGCCGCATTTACGGCCTGTCTCCCGACCGGCGCGTAACCCTGGTGTTGCAGACGAATGAGGGCGAGACTACGCGGCTGGTGCCAGCGGAGCATTCCATCCTGGCAGCCACGGCGAACCTGGGGCGCATTTACCGGTTGGGCGAGACTCCGGGCGCTTCGGGCAGCTATGAAGGCCCGGTCCACGATTCCGGAACGGCCTCGCGCTGGGGAAGTATCGCGTGGCGCGGCGACCTGCCGGCGGGTTGCTCGCTGCAATTTCGCACGCGTTCCGGTAATTCGGCCAAGCCCGACCGCACCTGGAGCGATTGGTCCGATGCGGTGTCGAATCCGAACGGATCGCAAATCACCAGCCCGAACGCCCGATTCATCGAATGGAAAGCCGAATTGAAAGGCGCCAACGGCGCCACCCCTACAGTTACCAGCGTTACGGTGGCGTTTCTCCCTCAGAATTCGCCACCCGTCATCCGCAGCATCAACGTGATCACGCAAGCGGTCGCCACGCAAGCCGCCAAAAGTGCCTCATCGGCCTCGGGCGCGTTCACCGTGACGGTTAGCGACTCCGATACCACGGCCGCAAGCACGGCGACACAGGTTTTGCCGCGCGGTTCCGCTTCCCAGATCACCGTCTCCTGGCAGGCTGACGATCCGGATGGCGACCGCTTGGTTTACAGCGTGTACTTCCGCGGCGACGATGAGACGCAGTGGAAACTGTTGAAGGGCGATACGCACGATAACGCCATCACGTTCGACGCCGACGCTTTGGCGGATGGCAAGTATTTCTTTCGAGTGACCGCATCGGACCGGGAATCCAATCCGCCGGCGTCGGCGCGTGAATCGCAAATGACCAGTTTCCCAGTGCTGATCGACAACACGCCGCCCGTCATCACCGTTGGCAACGTCCGTTACGGCGGCGGCTCGGCGCACATCGAATTTTCCGGCGCCGACGCGGCTTCGGCGCTGCGGCATTGCGAGTACTCGTTGGATGCCGGCAGCTGGATTCCAGTGGAAGCCGCCGATGGCGTGATCGATTCCCTCCGCGAAGCCTTCACGCTGGAGTTGAAGAACCTCTCCGCCGGCGAGCACCTGGTGGTGATCCGCGCAGCCGATAGCGCCAACAACACGGGTGTGACCAAGGTCATTCTGCGCTAGGGGTGAGCGTGCCGGTATCTCCGTGCCTCTGACTCTACGCACGCTGCTGTGGCTGTTGCGCCGGACCTTGCTGGCAGCTTTCGATGACGGCTGTTTCAGCATCGCCAAAGGCGCCGCTTATTCGGCCCTGCTGTCTTTCTTTCCGGTCCTGACGTCCGCCGCCGCAATTCTGGTGCAGACGCGGGCGCAATTTGTGTCCAACATTCTGCAGGGCTTTCTCTCGGAGGTTGTGCCACCCGACAGTCAGGATCTGGTGGTCCAGCAATTCCGCAATACCGGCGCGCGCCCGGCGGCCCTTCTGGTCACCGCCGTCGTGATCTCCCTATGGGCCGCCTCCGGCGTCATCAAGAGCTTGATCGAAGGCTTTCAAGCGATCTACCGGGTTCCGCGCAGCCGCGGGTTCTTGCGCCATAACAGTGTCGCCATCGCACTGCTGCTTCTGGCGGTTGTCCCTCTGCTGGCTGCGTCCCTCCTCATTCTGTTCGGTGGTGAAGTCGAACGCGTCGTGCTCAATTGGATGAAAGTGGATCCCTACTTGAATCCGCTGGCCTGGGGTTGGACGTTCTTCAGCCGATTGACCCGATACGCGCTCGCATTCGGAACCACTGTGCTGGTAACGTCTCTGCTGTACTATTTCGGTCCCTACCGGCAGCAGCGGTGGCGTTTCGTGTGGCCCGGGGCAACGCTGGCCACAATCCTGTGGTTGATCGCCACCTCAGGCTTTGGATGGTATGTGCGGCACGTAGCTAACTACAACGTAGTGTACGGCTCCATCGGAGCAGGCATCGCTTTGTTGGTTTGGAGTTATCTCTTGGCGGCGATCGCTCTAATCGGGTGCGAATTCAATGCAGTCTACGAGCGCGGTCAACAAAACGTGAGCTAGCGGAATGTCCGCTCCCTCTGGTCGCGGCTCAGGAACGCCGGCAGTTACCGAGCCGCGACTGAAAGGGAGCGGTTCTTTGAGCTTTCGAAATTGCTGGGACAGCCGTCTTGTGGGATGCTCCAGTTTCCCTACGAGCGGCTCGGTCACGCCCGAACCAGTTACTGGCCGCAATGGAAAGGATCAGTTTGCCGCGTTTTCGAAATCGCCAGAACAGCTCACTGGGTTCTAAGGGTTCTACAGGTAGACACCTGAGGCTGCCTCCCCGCTATTCATTCTTTTCATTTCGTTGGCCGCAATCAAATCAAAATGCATTACAATCTTGCCTTATGGCCAAGCCGAGGGACGCTCAGTATCGAAGATGCGATGCTCGGCTGCTGCGCGAAATGAGTCGAGCCGTCCGCAGCTTCGACCGTTCCCGAGGCAAACAGCGCGTAGAAGCTCTGCGGCGGTATATTTCCGCCATCACGGAATTCTCGCGTCGCGTGACGTATGAATTGCCGCCCACACAGCGCCGGAAGCGGCCCGCCCCGCGACACCAACGGAATCGCGGAATCACGGCCGGGTTCGGAAACCGGCGATTGACGTCCGAGCTGATTTCTTACTTGGGCGAGGTAGGCGCGTACCAGGTTTTGGCATCTGCTTCGCTTGCCGGCGGACCTCCGCTGCCCGCGGTCAAATCAGTGCTGGGCGTGTTTCTCGGAAATCGAGCCGCCTCTCAATTGATCGATCGCTTGATCGACCGTGCGCGCTAATGAGGCAGGCTCATTAACTCCCTGGCGCGACAGTCTCTCATAACAGCCGTCACCGCCGTATATTTGTCGGCCGGGGCATTGACTCTGGTGATCTGGCGAATTACGGGCAATGCCACTTGGGTGTCGGTCTTCTTCCCACTGCCAGGCACGTTACTTACCTTTTGTTTGGCGATCATCGGACTTTGGTTGGGTTTGCAGGTTACCGGCCATTTCAGTTCGGGCGACTTGTTACGCAAGGGTTGGACGTTGATTGCTCTGTCCAACGGTATGCTGGCCGTGGGCGTGGCGGTCGCACAATTTCTGCGAGCGACATCGCCGCTTTATCCTTTTCTGCTCACGGCCAGCGGAGGGGAGAGCGTTCTTTCTATAGCACGGCGCAACGGGGTTACAGTCAGCGGGCCGGTTCGCTTCGCTCTAATTGCTGTGGGCCTCCTCTACGTGTTGAGGGCCTACCGTCGTTCGGGTTTGCTGGGCAAACTGCGGCTTCTGGACTGGGTGCTACTGGCGCTGTTCGGCGTCTTCGTGGGCCGGAATCTGGCAGCCATCGCGGTAGCCGTCCGCGGCGAGAACGGCACGCCGGCACTCTGGCAGATTATCGGTTGGCCGGTCGATCCTCTGCTATGGCTCTTGTTTGCCGAAGCTCTTCTGTTGTTCCGTTCCGCTCAGCAAATGGATCCGGGGCGAATTGGCCGCTGCTGGAAGGTCTTAGCCGTCGGCATCTTCCTTACGGTGGCTACCGACGTCGGCCTATGGGCCAGCAATTACGGCTACATCGAGGGGTATTGGAGTGCGCTGATCTATTACGCCTGGATCCCAGCCGCGGCGGCTTTCGCGCGAGCGCCGGCCTTGCAACTGGAAGCCATTCGCGCCGCCGTCACTGGCGGCTCTGGCGAGGACGGCTTGCTGCGTCAACATTCCGAGTGATTCTGAACTGGAGTACGATGGTGGAGCACGGAATTGGTGGGAGGCGGGATGCGCGAGGGAATTGGCAAATCGGCTGGCTTGGGGTTATTGGTTTTGCTGGCGAGCGTGCCGGCGCTGGCCCAATTTGCCGGATCGGTCAACCCCTCCGCCGGCGTTGACCTCTCGGGCAACTGGGCTCCCTTGACTCACGAGGATGTACCCGAACGCGGTCTTGGACCCGAGCTGGTGGATTACGCCGGGCTCCCCATTAGCGATGCCGCCCGCACATTTGCGCTCGCTTGGGATGCGGCCCGGCTCTCGTTGCCGGAACATCAGTGCCGCGTACACGTGGTCTCCTACATCTACCGCGGACCGCTCAATGTGCACATCTGGGAAGAGAAAGACCCGCAATCGCAGAAGGTCATCGCCATTCATCAGTACATCAGCACGTATGAACAATGGCGCACCATCTGGATGGACGGCCGCCCGCACCCGCCCGATATTGCGCCGCATACGTTCATGGGATTCTCCACCGGGAAATGGGAAGGCAACGTTCTCACGGTCCACACCACCCACATCAAGCAGGGTTGGGTGCGCCGCAACGGGCTGCCCTCGAGCGACCAGACCTCGCTGGTAGAGCATTTCATCCGCTACGGCGACCTCATGACGCACGTCAGCATCCTCACTGACCCGATCTATTTGACCGAGCCCCTCATCAAGACTCAGGATTTTCGCCTCCAGGTGCAGTCCGGCCAGAACTGGCTGTATCCCTGCGATCCGGTAGAAGAAATCGCGGGCCGCGCGCCCGATTCAGTGCCCAATTATTTGCCCGGGAAAAACCCGTTTATCCACGAATATGCCGACAAGCATCACGTCCCCGTCGAAGCGGCTCTCGGCGGCGCAGAAACCATGTACCCCGAGTATCAGCTCAAGCTAAAATCCTTAGAGAAAAAATGAAGGCTTCGTATTTGGTAGGTCCCACACTCCTTGACTCGGTACTTCCGCTTGCTGCCCCCCGTAGGGCAGACCGTCGCCCTTTGCGGTCTGCCAGCCCGTGCGAAGCGCGCCGGCAGACGACGGCAGCCGATTCCGGAACGGGCCGTGACCGGCGTCTGCCCCACAGAAATAAACTGCATTCTGCATGCTGCGCCACACTCGCGGTCGGAACGGTTGTAACTTTTCTCGGCCTGGCCACCGTGGTTGCCGCTCAGCAGAAGACGGGTGAGCTCGACGTCCTACAGGTGCAGGGAAATGTCTATCTGATTGCGGGCGCCGGAGGAAATATCACGGTGCAGTTGGGATCTCTCGGCGTCGCGGTAGTCGATACCGGCTCGGGCGCGATGTCGAACCAGGTCATCGCCGCGATCCGGAAACTTTCCGACAAGCCTCTGCAATACATCATCAATACGCATTACGATCCGGACTACACCGGCGGCAACGAGGCGATCCGCAAAGCCGGCACGACCATTACCGGCGCCAACGTCACCGGCAATCTCACCGATGCCACGGAGGGAGCCCAAATCATCGCGCACGACAATGTGCTGGCGCGGATGAGTGCTCCCACCGGCAAGCAGTCTCCGACTCCTCCGGATTCCTGGCCAACCTCGACATTCCTTCACGGTAAAAGAGATCTGTTCTTCAATGACGAACCGATCGAGGTTATCTACCAGCCGGCCGCCAGCACCGATGGCGACAGCCTGGTCTTTTTCCGGCACTCGGACGTGATCAGCGCGGGCGGCATCTTCCTCACCACCAGCTACCCGTACATCGACGTCGACAAGGGCGGCAGCGTGCAGGGTGAGATCGCGGCGCTCAACAAGCTTCTCGAGATCGCCGTTCCGCGCCACGAAGAGGAAGGCGGCACCTATATCATTCCCGGCCGCGGCCGCGTTTGCGACGAGTTCGACGTGCTCGAGTATCGCGACATGGTAGTGATTGTCCGCGACCGGGTGCGCGATGCGATCCAAAAGGGGATGACACTCGACCAGGTGAAAGAAGCCCACCTGACGCGAGACTACGATGCCCGGTACAGTGCCAAGAGCGGCCTCGGCAGCGCCGATGGATTTATCGAGGCGGTCTATCGCAGCCTTGCAGCAGCCAAGAAGAAATAGGAACCAACATGTCCATCTTACGATCCGCGATTCCGTCAGCCCTATTAATTACAACGGCATTCGTACTCATTCCCAGCCGCGCCGCCGAGCCTGATCCAAAAGCCGTCTCGTACACTCTGCCCGACAAGATCGAGTGGAAGAAATCTGCCAACGCCGACACGGCCACCGTGCAAGGGGATCCCTCGAAACCCGGCATCTACATCCAGCTCATCCGCTGGCATCCGCACAACATGAGCCGGCCCCACAGCCACTCGACGGAGCGCTATATCACCGTGCTCTCCGGCACCTGGTGGATCGGCACCGGACCGAAGTACGATCCGGACAGCACCTTCCCGGTCACGGCCGGAACTTATGTGGTGGACCGCCCCAACGAGCTGCACTACGACGGCGCCAAAGACACCGAGTGTGTGCTCGAAATCGTCGGCATGGGGCCGATGGTAACCACACCCGCAAACCCCACTAAGTAAAAGCTTCCTAGAACCTACTTAACGATCGGGATCTAGTCACGAGCCGTTGCGGCGGATTAGCCTCGATAACGCATGCTCGCAGGCTATCTGGCGAATGCTTATCTCTTTCTGGCCCTGGCGTATATCGGGGACGTGGGAGACTCCCTCGGTATCGCCAGCCCGTCCTGGATTGCCGCGATAGCCTACACCGTGTTCGGCGTTTTCACCTGGCTTCTAGTTCACGAGTACGGACACCGGTTAGCAGGCGCGGCGCTCGGGTGGCAATGTGTACGCTTCGGTTTTGGGCCGTTAGAATTTGCCCGCACCCGCGAAGGCTGGAAACGGGAGCGCGTCAAAATGCTCTGGGGGGCCTTCGTGAGGCAGATGCCGTCCAGCTTCGCGCACTACCGAAGGGAGAAAAGCATCACCCTGATATCGGGCGCCCTGGCAAACGTCATTTTCGCGGTTGCCTGCGGCGCGGTGGCACTGAGCGTTCGCAACGCGGTGGTCTTTCCCTTGTTCGGGAGGCTGGCGATCCTTTCCTTTACCGGCGTGTTCTCCCTGATTCCGCACCGCAGCGGCGATATCGCGTCGGATGGCTACAATCTGTGGCATCTGCGGCGTGGCGGAGAATACGCCGATAGCATGCAACGCGAATCGCTGGCGGAGGCAAGTAACCACACCGCACTGCGCCATCGCGATTGGCCGCGCGATCTGATCAAGCGGCTGGCCGAGGGATCGGATAGTTACAATCTCTTTCTGGGATATCTGCAATCTCTCGATGCAGGCGAGGTAGACACCGCGTCATCCTATATGAGCAGGCTCATTGCGCAGCTGCCGGAAAAGGAACCGTTCGCCTACTACGCATACGAAGCTGCCTATTGGCTGGCCGTCTACCGGCAGGACCCGGAGGCCGCTCGCCAATGGATCGACCGTGTCCCGCCGGACCAGGTTCCCGATCTCCGCCTCCGCGCCGAAGCCGCAGTGGCGCTGGCAACGGGACAAGCGGACGAAGCCGCACGGCTGGCGAAACGGGCGCTCGAAGAACAAGGCGAGATCCGGTGCGGCACCGATCTCTATCAGACTGATCGCCTGCACGACCTGCTGGCGCGCCTTCCAGCCGCTACAGCCGCCGCGCGTTAAGTTCCCGGCTTGGGCAACGTCTTGGCGAGGAATGCCTTTACTCCGGCATCGTTGTTATAAAACCAGGACGCCATTGGCGCGTAGAGAAAGAGCGTGGATCGGTCGTCATAGGCCCTTCGGATCCAGACCATCGCCGCTTCGTGGTCACCCAACGCCGAACAGAGCTCCAACGTCGTCAGCGGCTCCACGTATCGCGTCTTGCGCATCTGCTCGATTTGACCGAGGACCTGTTGCGCGGCGGCGCGCTTTCCGGACCAGGCCAGACCAATGCCCTGTAACGCCAAAAAGGCCGGTTCTTTGGTCAGATCCGGATTCTGCTTGAATAGCGTTTCGATGATTCCGATGGCCTTCGGACGGTCACCGAGTCCGTCGTATGCCCCAGCGCGTTCCCACTCGATGATCGGGTACCCCGGAAACAGGTCCGCGGCATGATCTAGGAACTTCGCCGCCTCGTCGAACCTGCCGGTCGAAAGCAACTCGTTGGCGACATCCCAGTGAATCGGGATGGAAAGCGGGTCGAGAGCCAGAGCCGCGCGCATCTCTTTCATGGCTTCATCCAGCTTGCCTTGCGTTTCCAAAGAATGCGCCACCCAGTGGTGAACCCAACCCGAGCCCGGATCGAGCTGAAGAGCCCGCTGAAACTCCCGCCGCGCGCCTTCCCGGTCCCATTCGTAGTCGAGTTTCACGATGCCGCGGGAGGTGTGCGCTTCGGCCAGGTTGTCATCCAGGGCCAGGGCCTTGTCCGCCGCCTCCCTGGCCTTGGGAAACACTTCTTTGGGCCAAACCGCGAAATTCTCGGCAAGGTACGCGTAGGCGTCCGCCATCCCGGCGTAGGCGCGCGCAAAGTTGGGGTCGATCTGGATGGCTTGCTGGTAGCGGCCGATCGCCTTCCAGTAGGAGTCCGGAATTTGGTGCTGATTGAAAAAGTAGAGTCCTTCTTGGTAACGCGCATAGGCTTCCAGGTTGCCGGCCGCCACAGCGGGTGGCACCTCTCCCGCTTGCAACTGCCTGGCGATCGATTGCGCGATCTCCTGCTGAACCGCGAATACGTCGCGCAGCTTGCGGTCGAAGGTCCGCGACCACAAATGAGTGCCATCGGATACGCGGTTCAGTTGCGCGGTGATCCGCAATTCGTTGCCGGCTTTGCGCACGCTGCCCTCGAGCACCGCCTCCACGTTCAACTGCCGTCCAATCTGGCGGACGTCGTTCGGTTTGCCCTTGAACGCGAACGCTGAGGTGCGCGCCACCACGCGGAGATTGGGAACCCGGCTTAGCCCGTCGATGATTTCTTCGGTGAGGCCATCGCTAAAGTACTCCTGGTCCTTTTGCGGGCTCATATCCAGGAAGGGCAAGACCACCACGGACGAGAGAGCCCCTCGGGACGAACCGGCAGTGCGGTTCCTCCAAACCAACGCACCCGCCAGGATGGCCAGGACTAACCCGGCCCCTACCAGCAACGTAGCCCGGCGCTTCCACCCTGCGGGTGCCGGCTCATCGGCGACCGGCGCGCTTCCGGGAACACCCTTCCTGGCCGCCCGCCAGGCATCCAACTCCGTGCGGAATGCATAAACCGAACCCTGCTTGGCATGCTGGTGCCGATGGACCGGCAGACCTTCGTTCTTCTCCCAACCTTGGACGGTCCGCACTTCGCGGCCGAGGTATGCGGCGATCTCCTTCCAGGACTCCAGGCGCTCGGGGGCCTCGCTGGGACGGCGGGGCATCGGAACGGGCCGGGGCGACTCGGACATCGGCTTTCTGACACGCCAGTATACCGCGCACGGCGCGAAAAAGAGCGAAATCGCGTGTGTTTCGTAGGGTTTCGCTTGTCCGCGGATACCTCGTCAGTTTACTTTTGCTCCCATGCGACCGCCCGCTTGACGTGCCGTCGCCCAGGAGGAAAACGCAATGAAGAAACGTCTGATCGTGAAATCGAACACGCTTGCCCTAGCCCTTGCCGGTTTGGGCATGACTTTCGCCGCGACCGCCAAAGCGGATTGCGGCACCCCCGCGAACCGGCTGTCCAGCTCGGCAGCAGAGTCTGTGGCGCCTCGGGCTACCCTCAGCGAAGAGCGGGCTGGTACCCCTGACGCCACAACCAGTCTCAGTTACGGGGCATCGATCGTGGGACTGTGGATGAGCACATTCACTTCCGGGGGTGTGGTGGTCGATACCGGGTTCGATCAATGGAATAGTGACGGGAACGAGATCTTAAACGACGACCCTGCTCCCGCAACCGGCAATGTGTGTCTGGGGGTCTATGTGCAAACGGGCCCGGCGACCTTCAAGCTCAAACATCCCTCGTGGACCTTCGACAATTACGGCATCGTCAATGGCACTGCCATTATCCGCGAGCAGGTAACGGTCGCCCCCGGCGGCAACAAATATCAGGGCACGTACACCCTTGATCTCTATGACACTAACAACAACCACTTTGCGCATTACAGCGGAACGATCTCGGCGCAGCGCATCACCGTGGACTTCTAGTGGCGCTACCGACCGCCCGGCGCTACTGAGCCGCGACCGGAGGGAGCGGGTGTTCCGATCGCCCCGTTCTTGATTCGCTACGATATGACTTGACCTACGAACGCCCGGCAGTCGCGCATTGGCCCCAGGTGTATCTCGCGATCGGGATGACAACCGGGGCCACACTGCTGCTCGAGTTGTCCCTGACGCGTATTTTCTCGGTGGTGTTCTATTACCACCTGGCCTTTCTGGCGATTTCGATCGCGCTGTTCGGAATGGGCGCCGGCGGCGTGTTCTCGTACGTCGTGGCTGGCTGGCGCGCGCCGCTGTTTACCAAGCTGGGACGGCTTAGCGCGCTCAACAGCCTCCTGGTTGTCGTCGCCCTGATCGTCATCCTGAGCCAGAACGGCGACCCCGGCGGATGGAGTATCGCGCTGATTTACTTTCCCACGGCGCTGCCATTCTTCCTGGCCGGGACCATCGTGTCGCTGGCCGTTTCCGAAACCATCGAACGCGTCCATCGCATTTACTTCAGCGATCTCGCCGGCGCTGCTGCGGGCTGCCTGCTTCTGTTGCCGTTTCTCGCCCTGTTGGAAGGGCCCAATACCGTGATTGCTGCGGGGGCCTTGTTCGCCGTGGCGGCCGCCATCTGGTACAGCATGGATAGCTCCGTCGCCGGGCGCGCCGGCTGCGTGGCGCTGGCTTTGGCCTTAGTTGGCTTCCTCGGTTATAACCGAACCAGCCACTTCCTGGGGATCGAATACGCCAAGGGCCAGAAGCTTGGCAAGGAAAGCTTCGAGCAATGGAACAGCTTTTCGCGAATCGCCATCGCACCCGAGAAGGGCAGCGGCGCGAACATGATCTTCATTGACGCAGACGCGTCCACCGGAATTGCCAATTTCGATTTCGAGCACCTCACCCCTCAACAGCGGCACGAGCTGATGGAAGAAGGCCCCTCGCTGCCGTATGCCGTGCGCCCCGGCGCGAAGACCCTGATTATCGGCCCGGGCGGCGGCTGGGATGTGGCGCGCGCGCTGGCTTACGGTAGCCACGAAATCACCGGCGTCGAGATCAACCCCATCATCGCCAGCACCATCATGCGCGAGCGCTTTCCCGATCTCAGCCGCCGCCTCTATCTTCGCCCGGACGTCCGGATCGTGGTGGAGGATGGGCGCAGCTTCGTGCGCCGCAGTCCCGAGAAGTTCCAAGTGCTGCAAGCCACGCTGGTCGATACCTGGGCCTCCACCGCAGCCGGTGCATTCGCACTCTCTGAGAACAATCTCTATACGACCGATGCCTTCCGCGATTACCTCCAGCACCTGACCGACGATGGCTTGGCCGCCTTTACGCGGTGGGGGTTCGATCCGCCGCGGGAATCGCTGCGGCTGGTCGGCCTGGCAATGGAAGCGTTAACCGAACTCGGCGAGACTGACGCATGGCGGCACATCGTGGTGGTCCGCGAGGGATCGGTCGCCGGTTGGGGAGCGAAGGACACCGTGCTGATCGCCCGCAAGCCTTTCCGTGAGCCAGACCTGGCGCGCGCCCGGGCGATGATCGAAGCCGCGCGGATCCAGATCGTCTACATGCCGGGTGTCGATGTCCGCAATCCATTCCACGATCTGTTGCGCAGCGCCAATCCGGATCAGTACGAACGCAGCTACACGTTCGATATCACACCGGTGAGCGACAACCGTCCGTTTTTCTTCTACACTGTGCAGCCGGGCGATCTTTGGAATTTCGTGAAATCCGCCTCGCGCCAGAGCGCCGATTTCAAAATCAATAAGGCCGTGCCGGTGCTGTTCGCATTGATGGGAGTGAGCGTGCTGGCCACTATCCTGATTCTGCTGCTGCCTCCCATGGTGCTGGGCACGCGGCTACCGCGGGAACGCGGCGTACCCGGCTTTCTTCTGTACTTCCTCTTCATCGGATGCGGCTACATCCTGATCGAGGTTGGGTTGATCCAGAAGTTTGTCCTCTTCCTCGGGCATCCCACCTACGCACTCACCGTGGTGATCTTCTCTCTGTTGATATCGAGTGGCCTCGGCAGCTTCGCGAGCCGTTATCTGGTGGGCAATCTGGAAGGGCGGCTAACCAAAGTGCTGGGGTGTGTGGCGGTGTGCGCCGCGCTACAGGCGCTGTTGCTCTCGGGATTGCTCTCGGCGTTGGTCTGGTGGCCATTGACGATGAAGATGGCGTTGGCCGTCATCCTGATTGCGCCTCTCGGGTTCCTCATGGGGATGCCGTTTCCCACCGGGCTCGCGCGGTTGGAGGAGTGGCATCCGCCCTCGGTGCGCTGGGCCTGGTCGCTCAACGCCGCTGCCAGCGTGCTGGGTTCGGTAGGCGCGCTGGCCTGTTCGATTTATCTGGGCTTGGTCCAAACCCTGATCATCGGCGGCTTGCTGTATGTGGCGGCGCTCGGTGTGGTGGTGCGTGTCCGGATCAACACAGGGGCACCCGAGCCTGGAGCCACGCGAGTGGTGCTGGCCAAATAACCGCAAGTGGCCCAAATCCACCGCTGCGGTGCTTTGGGGCCATTTGGAATCAGCGGGAACGGCTCATTTTTCAGCCACTTACGGTTGGCAATTCAGGTGCATATTACCCAGCTGGAAGAAGAGGAGCCATGAGAATTCCGAAATCTACATTCCGATCCGCAACCACCCGCTGCGTCCTGGCAGGCTTGCTCGTCACTGCTGTGGGCTTTGCGCAAAGCCCCGGGTGGCGGCGCGCCGATGAGCCCGGCCCGAATGCCGGCGTGTCCACGGCCGATCCAGCGGAACCCGTGGCACAGCCGCCAGCGGACAATGGGCAACCGCCGGCCAATGTGCCGCCGCCCGCGTATCCGCCGGCCGGTCCGATTCCTTCCAAATTGACCATCCCCGCCGGCAAGTTCCTCACCGTGCGGGTGAATCAGCCGCTTTCGTCGGACCACAACCAAGTGGGTGATTTCTTCAGTGCGACTCTAGTCGAACCCGTGGTCATTGACGGCATCGTTGTGGCGCAGCAAGGCCAGCTCCTCAACGGCCGCGTGACCCAGGTGGATAAAGGTGGACGCGTTTCCGGCGTCTCCAAATTGGGCATCCAGCTGACCGAACTGACCACCGTGGATGGCCAGCAGATCCCGATTCAAACGCAGCTCGTAAACCGCAACGCGCGCACTACCAACGGACGTGACGCCGCCGCCGTGGCGACGACTACGGGCGTGGGCGCGGCTGTCGGTGCCGCCGCCGATTGGGGTCGCGGCGCTGCTATCGGCGCTGGCGCAGGCCTGATCGTTGGTGTGGCGGGCGTGCTTCTCACGCGCGGCGCTCCGGCGGTCATCTATCCGGAAACGTTGTTGAGCTTCCAAGTCACAGCGCCTGCGACCATTTCCACGGACCGCGCGCCGCAGGCGTTTCGTTACGTAGACCCGAACGAATATAACCAGCCGCCGGTCCAAACACGCATGAATGGCGCGCCTCCTCCGGCGCCCTACGGAGCCTATCCGTATGGATATGCCTCTGGCTATCCGTATCCATACGCGTATCCCTATCCGTATCCGTATTACGGCTACCCGTGGTATGGACCGTATTGGGGTGGCTTCGGCGTGGCGATCGGTCCTGGCTTCGGCTATGGTTACTATGGCGGCTTCCGCGGTGGCTTCGGCGGCTACCGCGGTGGAGGTTTCCGCGGCGGCGGCGGCGTTCACGGCGGCCACCGCTAAATAGATCTCGACCGCATGTCAAATCCGGGCCGCCCGCGAGGCGGCCCTTTTTTGTGTGTGCCGAGCATTTTCGACAGCTCGGGGGTGTAAGTCCCCTCTACAACCTGATGGAGGTGAAGTAGTAGCGAAGCGCAAGGGCGTCGCCGTGAGGCGGGGTCTGAAAGAAGCGTGGAGCAAATGCACGAGCCGATGTAC
>DATJAK010000274.1:0-18087 GCA_035516375.1 Bryobacteraceae bacterium | reverse complement strand
TACTGGGCAGCAGGGACTTCTGCATGTTTCTGACGGAAAGACCACTCGGTTTGCACATGGTGATGGACTCTCCAGCGATGACGTGACGGCTCTGTTTGAGGATCGCGAAGGAAGCATTTGGGTAGGCACGACCAATGGTATCGACCGCTTTCGAGAACCCGCTGTTTCCGCGATCTCTGCGAATGAAGGATTGTCCCGCCAAGCTTGGTCGGTCCTCGCAACCCGCGACGGTAGCCTGTGGATCGGTACTGAAGATGGCGTGAACAGATGGCATCAAGGTCAGATGACGATTTATCGCTCCGCCGCCGAGCCGAGGACGCCGTTCGGTGGCGAACGGAAAGGCGCACTGCGCGAAATCACTGACGCGGCGCTACCGGACAGCAAAATAGGGTCGCTCTTCGAAGATCAGCGCGGCCGCATTTGGGTCACGAGTCGTAAAGGGGCTGCCTGGTTTGAGAACGGCAGGTTTACCCGCGTAGGCGGCAGTTTGCCTGTGGGAGCAGCAAGCGCGATTCTCGCCGATCAGCACGAGGGTGTCTGGATCACATATCCCGCTTATGGTCTGTTTCATGTGGTCAAAGGGAGGGTCATCGAATCGGCGAATTGGCCTTGGTCCGACAAGAACGACCCACGTGTTTCGGTCGTCATATCCGATCCGGTCAAGGATGGATTATGGGTCGGGTTCAAACACGAAGGCATCGGGTATTTAACGGGCCGCAAATCCCTAGCAAACGAAAATGGGGCGGGTACGGAACGGGTATGGAATCTACAAATCGATCACGAGGGTACGCTTTGGGCCGCAACAGAAGGAGGCCTGAGCAGGATTAGAGATGGACGCGTGGCGACGCTTACGGCCAAAAATGGACTGCCATGCGATGCGGTTCACTGGGTCATCGAGGACGACGCCTTTTCGTTATGGTTGTATACGGCCTGCGGCCTGCTGCGCATTACCCGGCCGGATTTGGATCAGTGGGCATCGGACCCGAAACGTGCCATTCACACCATCATATTCGAGGCTTCCGACGGCGTCAGAACGCATGCTCTGCTCTCTCCCTACAGTCCAATTGTGACTAAGGCTGTGGATGGGAAAATATGGTTCGCGCATCTGGATGGCGTCAGCGTCATTGATCCGCTCGACTTGCGCACGAACAAAGTTCCTCCACCCGTCCACATCGAGCAGATCACCGCGAACGAAAAGACATATGCTCCCGGTCGCGTGTTGGCGCTTCCGCCTCGCGTTCGCGATCTTTCCATTCGTTACACAGCACTAAGCTTTGTCGCACCGGAGAGGGTCCATTTCCGCTTTAAGCTCGAACCACAGGATCAGGACTGGCGAGAGGTGGTGAACGTTCGTGCCGTCGATTATTCGAACCTACCTCCAGGCAACTACCTCTTCCGCGTCATTGCCTCCAACAACAGCGGTGTGTGGAACGAGACCGGCGACACGTTGGAGTTTTCGATCGCTCGTGCGTACTATCAGACGAGTTGGTTTCAAGCGTTGTGCATGATCGCTTGTGTGGCGGTGTTTTGGGGGCTGCACAAGCTGCGCCTGCATCAGATGGCGCGGGAATTCAACGCGAATCTGCAAGGCCGAGTGGACGAGCGATTGCGTATTGCCCGCGACCTCCACGACACGCTGTTGCAGAACTTCCATGGGCTGTTGCTTCGCTTTCAAGCGGTCTATAACCTGCTCCCGGGGCGCGCCGCCGACGCGCGGCAAGTGTTGGAGACCGCGATTGACGACGCTGCCGAAGCCCTTACCCAGGCACGCGACGCAGTTCAGGGTCTGCGCGAGCCCACCATGGTTACCAACGACCTGGAGAAGGCCGTTGAAGCATTGGGCGCCGAACTGGCGGCAGAACAAAGATCTGCGAATGGGGACGCAACTGGTTTTTCGGTAGAGGTGGAGGGTGCGCCACGAGACCTGCATCTGATCGTGCGAGATGAAATCTACCGAATTACGGGGGAAGCTGTGCGCAACGCCTTCCACCACGCGCGGGCGCGGCGGATCGAAGTCGAAATCCGGTATGGGCAGCAGCTACGCGTTCGCGTGCGGGATGATGGAATCGGCATCGATCCGAATGTGGCCAGCCAGGAAGGGCGCGCCGGACACTTCGGCTTACCGGGCATGCGCGAGCGCTCCAAGCGTATCGGCGGACAACTGGAAGTCTGGAGTGAGCACGGAGCCGGCACCGAGGTGGAACTAACGATCCCCGCGTCGATAGCTTATGGAAGTCATGCCAGCCGGCGTTTTGGTCTGTTTAGGAGCAAGGTGGGGACGAATTCATGAGCAGCGATCCGTCCCTGATTCGCGTGCTGGCGGTGGATGACCATCAGTTGATTCGCGCAGGCATCTCGACACTCCTTCTTCCGGAAGCGGACATCAAGTTGGTGGGTGAGGCGTGCAACGGCCGTGAAGCCATTGCCAAATTCCGGGAATGCCATCCGGACGTGACCCTGATGGACTTACAGATGCCCGAAATGAATGGCTTCGACGCGATTGTCGCCATCCGCGATGAATTCCCCGAAGCGCGAATCGTTGTCCTGACGACGTATGCAGGAGACGTACAGGCGGTGCGCGCGATCAAAGCGGGCGCTCAGGGTTACTTGCTAAAAAACCTCCTGCATAAGGAACTATTGCAAACCATCCGCGCGGTTCATGCCGGGCGCAAGGCGATCTCCTCCGATATCGCCGCCCAGCTTGCCGAACACACCGGCGACGAAGGATTGACGCCAAAGGAAATCGATGTGTTGCGGCTGATCGCCGCCGGCAATGCGAACAAGGAAATCGCTGCCCAGCTCTCGATAACGGAAGAAACGGTAAAGAGCCGGGTCAAGAATATCCTGGACAAACTCGGGGCCAACGACCGGACGCATGCCGTCAGCATCGGATTGAAGCGCGGCATCATCGAACTGTAGTCACGCTGTGTAGGGCCGGGGCTTCGGCCCCGCCGCCGGGCTTTCGCCCGGCGCGCCGCGCAGAAGCGCGGCGGCGGCCCGAAAGGGCCGCCTCACCTTGTTGTATGCTCATTGGTGCGATCCCTTAGAAAACCCCAAGGAGCCATATCCATGCCCACTGACGACTTCACCCGCCGCGATTTCCTGGCCACCGGCACCGCCATCGGCAGCCTGCTCGCAACCGCCTCCGATATCGCCGCGCAGCCATCCGGCCTCGCGTCCAGTGCCCCGCTCGATATCGCCGAGTGGAGCTACTTCTGGGTTGGCGTCGACCGCGCCGAGCTGGCCCGCGGCGTCGTCGTCAATGGCAAGCAGATGTACGTCGAATACCAGATCCCCGCCCAGGTGAAGCATCCCTATCCCATCGTGCTGGTCCACGGTGGTGGCGGCCAGGGCCTCGATTGGATGGGCACCCCCGATGGCCGTCCCGGCTGGTCCACCTATCTGCTCGAAGAGGGCTACCAAGTCTACGTCGTCGATCGTCCCGGTCACGGCCGCCCGCCATTCCATCCCGAGCTCGATGGCCCCTTTCCCCAGCAGAACATCACGCTCGAACAGATCTCGAACCTCTTCACCCCGCAGCGCGCCCATACACCCAACGCATCGCCGTCGGCAAAGCTCCACAACCAGTGGCCCGGCACTGGCGCAGTGGGCTCGCCCGAGCTCTCCCAGTTAGTGGCTTCCCAGGGCGGTTCGTTCCTGCAGGATATTCAGGCCACCCACACTGCCTGGCGTGAACGCGGCGCCATGCTGCTCGACAAAATCGGGCCGGCCATCATCATGACCCACTCCGCCGGCGGGCCTTTCGGCTTCCTGGTTGCCGAAGCGCGCCCCCGGCTGGTGAAAGGCATCGTCGTCATCGAAGGCGCGGGCAACCCCTTCACCCAGCAGAACCGGTGGGGCGTCACGACTATCCCTATGACCTACGACCCTCCCGTCGGCGACCCATCCGAACTGAAGACCACCACCGTGAATGCCTCCCAGCCCGGCGTGCAGCCTTATATGATTCAAGCCGAGCCCGCGCGCAAGCTGCGCCACCTCCAGGGCATCCCCATCGCGCTGGTTACCGCCGAAGCTTCCTTCGCCTCGCCCGGTGCTCCCGGCGCGCTCGCGTTTCTGAAACAGGCCGGCTGCACCGCCGAAGAGCTCCGCCTGAAAGATCACGGCGTCCATGGCAACGGCCACATGATGATGATCGAGAAAAACAACCGCGCCGTTCTCCAACCCATTCTCGAGTGGATTGATAAGAACGTCTCCACCAAAGACGCGCCCGCCTCCGCTCCCAAAAAACCGAAAACCGATTCCACCGCCGTCCAGCTGGCCAGGCAGCAACCCTTCTGGGTCGGCGCCGAGCAGAAGAAGATGCCCTACGGCACCATCCTGATGGGTCAGATGTACGTCCAGGAAATGATCCCGGCCCAGGTCAAGCATCCCTACCCCGTTGTGCTCGTCCACGGCGGCGCCGGTCAGGGCACGCATTACATGGGGCTGGGTGACGGCCAGACCGGCTGGGCGCATTTCTACTTGCAGGAAGGTTACAGCGTCTATCTGGTCGACCGCCCCGGCCACGGCCGCGCTCCCTACCACCCCGACGCCTTGGGGCCCATCACCACCGTCTTCACCTACGATTCGGTCACTGGCGATTTTAAGCGCGCCACCAAGGGTCCCAATCGCCGCTGGTCGGGCACCGGCGACGTCGGCGACCCCCTCATCGATCAGTTCCAAGCCGGCCAAGGCTCGACCCCGCAAGATAACAATTTCGCCCACCGCCTCTGGGCCAGCCGCGGCGCCGAACTCCTCGACCGCATCGGACCCGCCATCATTTCCGTACACTCCGCAGGCGGACCGTTCTCGTGGCTGGTGGCCGATCAACGCCCCAACCTGGTCAAGGCCATCATCAATGTGGAAGGCGCCGGTTCGCCGTTCACGCCGCAGACTCCCTGGGGACTGACCGGCATTCCGCTCACCTATGATCCGCCCGTTTCCGATCCCAAACAGCTCACCACCGTGGAAGTCACGCCGCCCGCCGGTTCGCCCATGCAACCGTACAAGCTGCAAGCCGAGCCCGCTCGCAAGCTCAAAAATTTACAAGGCATCCCCATCGCGTATGTGACCGCCGAACAGTCGGGCCGCACCCAGAGTCCCGCCGTGGTGGCCTTCTTAAAGCAGGCCGGGTGCGATGCCGAAGACTTCCAACTCAAGGATCACGGCATCCTGGGCAACGGCCATTTCATGATGCTCGAAACCAATCGGCGCCAGGTCTTCGACGCCATTCGCGGCTGGCTCGAGCAAAAGGTCAAAGCCTAAGTGGCGCAGACCGTCGCCTTTCAGCGGTCTGCGATGGCAAAGACACCGCGTGCATTCCGTTTCCGAGCCGCGACCATAGGGAGCGGTGGTTGGTCCGATCTGCGAAAGTCTCTCCCATCGCGGTGTTAAAATCGGAACCAGAACAGAGGGAGGGGAGCGAGTGTGTCTGCCGATCCCAAGCTGGACGGAAGCGGCGCAAGGAAGGATCTCCTGAGCACATCCCACACGGGTGAGAAGATGGTTCTCGCCCTGTTGGAGTCGGCGTCGCAAGCCATCATTAGCATCGATCGTAACGGTCGCATTGTGCTGGCGAATCCGCGCGCCGAGCAAATGTTCAACTACACGCGCGAGGAATTGGTGGGCGCTCGGATTGAGATGCTGCTGCCCGAGTCCAAGCGCGCCTCCCACAGCCGTCAGCGTGACGATTACTTCGCACACCCGCGTGCCCGTCCCATGGGAATCGGCATGGATCTTTCGGGACGCCGGAGAGACGGCACCGAGTTCCCCGTGGAAGTCAGCCTGAGTAACATTGAAACCGAACAGGGTCTGTTCGGCATCGCTTTCGTCAGCGACATCAGCCAGCGCAAGCAGCTCGAAGAGCAGTTGGTGCACGCGCAAAAAATGGAAGCCGTCGGCCGATTGGCGGGCGGCGTGGCGCATGACTTCAACAACATGCTCACCGTCATCTCCGGCTATACGCGCATGATCCTCGAAGAACTCTCGCCTCTCGATCCGTTGCACGAATACGCCGAAGAGATCGGGAAAGCCGCCGAGCGCGCCGGGGCCATCACCAACCAGTTGCTGACCTTCAGCCGGCGTCAGGTAGTCCAGCCCCGCGTGGTCAATGTGAATACCATCCTCGCGCAGACGGAGAAGATGCTTCGCCGCCTCCTGGGTGAGGACATCCAGCTCACTCTCAGCCTGGCAGACGGTCTCGGCAACATCCAAGCCGACCCCAACCAGATCGAACAGGCCGTCGTGAATCTCGCCGTGAACTCGCGCCACGCCATGCCCACCGGTGGACACATCGCCATCGAAACCGGCAATATTCGCTTAGATGAGGACTACATCAAGACCCACCTCGGCGTCACTCCGGGCGACTTCGTCATGATCTCCGTCACCGATACCGGCCATGGGATGGATGCCGCCACCAGGCAGCGCATTTTTGAACCATTCTTCACCACCAAACAGCGCGGCAAAGGCACTGGTCTGGGCTTGGCGAGCGTGTATGGCATGGTGAAACAGAGCGGCGGTGATATTTGGGTGTATAGCGAGCCAGGCAAGGGGACAACATTTAAGTTGTACTTTCCCAAAGTAGCGGACGCCGTGAGCGAGGCGAACCTGGACCCATCCCGCGAAGCGGAGCGGCAGGGCAACGAGACAGTGTTGGTCGTGGAGGATGAAAAGCCGGTGCGCGATCTTACCGTGAGAATGCTCCAGCAACTCGGATACAGCGTTCTCTCCGCCGCCTCCGGCGAGGAAGCCCTCGACATCAGCCACTCCTTCGGTTCGAAAATCGCGCTGCTGCTCACCGACGTCGTAATGCCCCAGATGAGCGGCCGCCAGGTTGCCGACGCTTTGCTGGCTGCCCGTCCCGATCTGAAAGTGCTGTACCTTTCCGGCTACACCGGGCACACCGTGATCCACCATGGCGTCGACGGCGACTTGAACTTCCTGCCCAAGCCGTTCACCCGCGAAGCCCTGTCGAAGAAGCTGGATGAGGTGCTGAGCAAGTCTGCCGGCAACGGCAAATAACGCCCTCGCCTTCGCTCGTAGGACAGACCATCGCCTTTTGTGGTCTGTCATCCCGACCGGCGACAACGCCCGCAACATCCGGATCAGCCTGTAGGACAGACCCCGTTTGGGGTCGGGTCTGTCGACATCGCCTTTTGTGGTCTGTCATCCCGGCCGGCGACAACGACCGAATCGTCCCTACCAGTCTCCGGCACCAGGCACCCCACTTGCTAACCTAATGGCGTGTCCCGCTCACCTCGTCAATCATCGAAAGCCCTAGTGGGGCCAGCCCTTCTGGGCTGTCGCCGCGCTTCCGCGCGGCGCTCCGCCTTCGTAGGTGGCGGCAAACCATCCCATGACGCCACCGCAATCCGGACAACCTACTAATCCTTTCATGCGCAAATTTATCCCCGCCCTCGCTGCGCTAGCCGCAGCCGGCTGCGGGTATGTAGGCGAGCCTTTACCCCCCCTGGCCAACATTCCGGCACGCGTCGTCGATCTCACCGCCGTGCAGCGCGGCGGCCAAATCCAAGCCCAATTCACTCTTCCCATGCTCACCACCGAAGGAGTCACAATCCGGTCGCCGCTCGAACTCGATCTGCGAGTCGGCGAAAGCGAGGCTCCGTTCCACGAAGAGGAATGGGCAGCCCATGCCCGAAAAGTCCCGGGAAGGAGCGCATCCGCCGGCATCGCAAAACTGCAATTTCCCTCGGCCGAGTGGACCGGCAAGCAAGTGTTGATCGCCGTCCGCATCATCGGCAGCAATGGCAAAGCATCCGCATGGTCGAACTTCGTCGCCGTTCCCGTGGTGGCGGCGCCCGCTACACCCACTAACGTGAAGGTCGAAGCCGTGCCCACCGGCGTCACGGTCACCTGGAACGCACCGGGCACGCGGTTTCGCGTTTTCCGTCGAACCGGAACCGCCGAAGCAGAAACCGTTGCCACCGTCGAGCAGCCGAGCTGGACCGACACATCCACTCAGTACGGCCAAAAGTACACCTACCAGGTCCAGTCGATCACCAGCTTGGGCCAGAACCGCGAGGCCCTCAGCGAGCTCTCCACCCCCGCCGCAATCACACCCGAGGATCGCTTTCCTCCGGCCGTCCCCACCGGCCTCCGTGCCGCGGCTTCTCCCAATTCGGTAGAACTGTCATGGGATACTAATACCGAATCCGACCTGGCCGGCTATCGCCTCTACCGATCCACAGCCGGCGGACGCGCCGAAAGAATCGCCGAGGTCACCATCCCGGCCTACTCCGACCACATGGTCGAGCCCGGCAAAACGTATCGTTATGAGGTTTCCGCCTTCGATCGCTCCGGCCATGAAAGCCCTCATTCGGCGCCGGTCGAGATTGCTTTACAGTAGGGTTACACCCTACGCCAGTGGTGCCCCAAATGCCCATCAAATGGTGCTTTACTTGCATTTTGCACACCGTCTTGGGTATACTGGCATTTTTGATGCGGTATCGCTTCGCTAGCTCGTTTAGATACCGGTTCTGGCCGTCGGGCCGGCTCCGGTAGAGTGGCGTTGGTTTTACCGCGTTTCGCATTTTGAGCTAAACCAACCCACTCGCAAGGGTGGGTTTTTTATTTCGGAGGTTCCATGATCATCTCGATGAGACAGCACGCCACCAAGGAAGAAATCGATCACGTCTGCGAGCGGATTCGTGAGTTCGGCTACAGAGTTCACTCGATCGAGGGCGAAGAGCGCGTCGTGATCGGCGTGGTGGGCGTCGGCGACGTCACCTCCTGCCTGGAGTCCCTCGAAGCCACACCCGGCGTCGAGAGCGCCATGCGCATTTCCGCGCCCTACAAGTTCGTCAGCCGCGAGTTCAAAAAGGACGATTCCGCCATCAAGGTCAACGGGCTCGAGATCGGCGGCGACGAATTCATCGTGATGGCCGGCCCGTGCTCGGTGGAAAGTGAAGAGCAGATCATGCGCACCGCCGAAGGCGTAGCGGCCGCCGGAGCCAGGATGCTGCGTGGCGGCGCCTTCAAGCCGCGCACCTCGCCCTACGATTTTCAGGGTATGGAGCTCGAAGGCCTTAAGCTGTTGCGCAAAGCCAAGGAGGCTACTGGCCTGGGCATCATCACCGAAGTGATGAGCGATCGCGATGTCGAGCTGGTGGCCGAATACGCCGACTGTATGCAGGTGGGCGCGCGCAACATGCAGAACTTCTCGCTGCTCAAATCGCTCGGCGCCTGCGGCCGTCCCGTGTTACTTAAACGCGGGCTCAGCTCTACCATCAAAGAACTCCTGATGTCCGCCGAATACGTGGTAGCGCACGGCAACCCCAACGTCATTCTCTGCGAACGCGGCATCCGGACTTTCGAGACCATCACTCGCAACACCTGCGATATCGCCGCCGTTCCGGTGTTGAATGAGCTTACCCATCTTCCCGTGATCCTCGATCCTAGCCATGCCACCGGCAAGCGCAGCCTTGTGCCGCCGATTTCGCGCGCGGGCGTAGCCGTTGGCGCCGATGGCTTGATTCTCGAAGTCCACCCCTGCCCCGAGAAGGCCGTCAGCGACGGCGCGCAATCGCTCACCATCGAAGGATTCCGTCAGATGATGCAAAGTTTGCAGCCGTACATCCGCCTTTGGAACGCTGCCCGCGAATCGGAACGCAACGTCACTGCCGCGGCTGTGTGATACTGCTCTCGTGACCAGTAAGTTCCGCGCCTGGGTTTTGGTAGTCCTGGTCGCGGCTATCTGCGGCTCGGCGGTTTGGGGCGTTGCCTGGTATCGTTCGCGTTTGCTAACCCCGGCCGCGCTGCTGAAACGCATCCCCAGCTCGGATGCCATCGTCATCTATCTCGATTTCGATGCGCTCCGCCACTCGGGCGTGCTCCCGCTTCTGGACAACGCCAAGGTCACTGAGGAGCCGGAATATCAGGACTTCGTGCGCAAGATCGACTTCAACTACAAGCAGGACCTCGACAGCGTCATGCTGGCCTTCGCGCCCACTGGCAAGTACCTGCTGGCGCGCGGCCAGTTCGACTGGAAGAGCCTGCGCACGTATGTCGAATCGGAAAATGGTCAATGCTACAACTCGCTTTGCCGCATGCAGGGCAGTACGCCGGACCGGAGGATCTCCTTCTTTCCGCTGCAGTCCAACCTGCTGGCATTGGCCGTGAGCCAGGACGAATCGGCGGCTCTACGTCTGCAAAACCCTTCGCCCGGCACGAACAGCGAAATCCCCAACGCTCCGGTCTGGATCGCATTCCCCGGGGCGGCGTTGAAGTCCGTCGACAGCCTGCCCGATGGAACCCGCCCATTCGCGCATGCCATCGAGAGCGCCGACTCCGCCGTGCTGTCCTTCGTGCCCGAAGCGCAGCGCCTGGCCGTCAAATTGACGGTGGCCTGCCACAGCCCCCAGGATGCCAGCGATCTGGCGGCGCAGCTCTCCGCCACCACCACTCTCCTGCGTCAGATGATCGCGCGCGAGCACCACACACCCAACCCCGCCGATCTGAGCGGCGTCCTGACCGCCGGCGCGTTCCGCAACCAGGGCTCGCGCGTCTACGGCTATTGGCCCATGGAACGGGTATTCCTGGAGAATCTGTTCGGAAACGGGCAGAAGTGAGACCGCCCTCGCTTCAGTTGAAGTTCATGCCGCACATGCCCGGGTTGCTGCATTGCCCGCTCGGGCAGACCGGCGCCTCGGCGGATTTCGAAGCGCCGTTGGCGTGGGCCGCAAAGGTCGAAAGCTCCTGCTTCAGATGGGTCTTCCCGCAGGATGGGCAGGCGCCCGTCGGTGCTTCGCCCATGCGGCGCACCAGCTTCTCGAACTTGGTCCCACAGTCTTCGCAAAGGTATTCGTAAATCGGCATGAATGTGTCCCTACTCCAATATTAGAGTACAAATGCGGTCGATCACGCCACCTGCCTCGGAGGCCGGCCCATTGTGGTTGTTCACCAGAATAGAGAAAGCGACCCACGTTCCATCGCGCCGCTGCACATATCCGGAAAGCGCGCTGACGTGGGTCAGCGTGCCGGTCTTGGCGTGGATGCGTCGGGCCTCGCCGTTGTCCCGGAACCGGCGGCTGAGTGAGCCGTCCTGACCGCCAATGGGCATCAGCGCGATCCACTGCTCACGCAAGCTGGAATCGTACATGTGGCGGAGCAGTTTGACGATGGCCTCGGGAGTCACGAGGTCAGCGCCCGCCAGGCCGGAGCCGTCGCCGAAGTGATACGCGTCACCGCCGATGCCGATCTCGCTCAGAAAACTGGTCATCTCCTCGAGGCCGGCCTTCCGGCTACCGGCCTTCCCGCGAGCGCGGCCCACCGCGCGCAGCGCCAGTTCGGCATGCAGGTTCTGGCTGACTTTGGCCGTAATCGCCAGATCGTCGATGAGAGGGGCCGAATCGCGCCGCGCTAACTCGACGCCTTCGGGTTCCACGTTCTCGTCGGCTTCATTCGCATAACGGTGCCGCGCACGCACGCCGCCCGCGACCGTTACGCCACGGTCCTCGAGGGCACGCCGCAAGGCCGCGGCCCCGAATTCCGCCGGGTCTTCGACCGCCAACGCCAGCGGCTCTTCCGCAGATCGTAACGGAATCGTGCCCCAAAGCCGCACCTGCCGGCCTCCGGGTACGCGATCCAGTTCGAGCTGGCGTGGTCCTCCGGCCGCAACCGTCCGCACGCGATTGTCCACGCCGTAATACTCGATGGCCGGAGAGAGCAGCACTTCGGCGAGATCGCCAACCTGTGCGCCCGGCCGAATGGTTACGGTCACCGTGTTATCGTTGATCGTCAGCGCGGAAACCGGCGCGCCGTACTCGTAGCGCGTATCATCGATGGCCCAGCCATCGGGATAAGGCTCCCAAACGTACCAGGTGTCGTCACCGACAATGCCGCCATCGATGCGCTTGACACCGCGCGCCACCAGTTGGTCGGCCAGGTCTTCGATGGGAGCCAGCGGATTGCCGGTCACCGGTCCCATGCGGTAGGGCACGGGACGCGCGGACAGGTTGGGGTCGCCTCCTCCGGCTAGCCGAAGATCACCATGAATCCGGCCCTCGGCGTCGGGCGCGGTGTCGGCCAGCACGCGAGTGTGGAACCGGAAATCCGGACCGAGGCGCTCGAGCGCCAACGCCCCTGTGAACAGTTTAGTGTTGGATGCGGGAACAAACAGGCTCTCGGTGTTGTGCGAATAGACGGTCTTGCCGGTGGCGAGATCCACGATCTCGATGCCCCAGAAGGCATTCCTCGTAGCTGCCTTGGCATCGATCAGGCGCTCAATCTCCTGAGCCAGCGATGCTGCGGACAAATGAGCCGCGAAACACGCGACAGACGCGGCGGCCAGATACCGATTCATCGGCCCGTCGCCTTCGATTCCACCCAGATCAACAGGAGGAGCAAGACGACCATGCACGTCCCAAGCAACGGGATGCCCATCACCACGCCCACGCCCCAATCCGACGCCGCATAGCCGAGCGTCGCCGGGGCCAGCAAGCCGCCAACCATAGCCACCGAAAATATGCCGTTAAAGAAGCCCGGATGGTAGTATGGGAAGCGCCGGCCGATGGCCTCAGCCACGAGCGGATAGATACTGGCATAGCCGCCGCCTATAAACAGCACAGCCGTGGTGGCGCCGAACGAATTGTTCGTGAAGAACAGGATGAGGCAGCCGAACAGCGCCGCCACGACGCTCCCCACCAGGAGTCGCGCGTGGCTGATGCGCGGAAGAACAGCGACCGACACCAGACGCCCCAGCATGAGAAACAGCCAGTAGAGCGCGAGAATCAGCAACGCCGCTTGCGGGCTCAGGCCCACGCGCCGAATAAGGAACAGCGGCAGCCAGCCCGCAATGGACCACTCGTTTCCGAATTGAAAGAACAGCAGCAGAGCGAATAACACCGCGCCGGGGCTGCGGAGATCCTCGATCGCCTGCCGGAGATCGGGATGCGCATCGGCGCGCGCGGCCGCGCCGGCTTTTGCCTGTGCGTAGAATACGGCGAACAGACCCGGCACGAACGCCATGAAGAGGAAGATGCTCGCGACGGTGTAAGCGTAAAAGGTGCCGAAGACCAGCAGCGTGGCGGCCAGGCAGCCGAGGCCGTACCACATGCCGCCGCGGTTCACGGTTGCCGCGGCATCGGCCTGGTAGGCCGGAGAAATCGCATGGAACAGCGCCAGGTTCAACAGACCCGCGCCCAGCCCCAATACCAGAAGGCCCGCCACCCGCCACCAGGGCGACACCGGCTCGGAAACCACCGCCAGGTACGCGAGCGATGCACAGGAGAGCGCGCACGCGAAGACCAAGAGGAACGTGAGACCGCGCCGGGCGAGTACGGGCCGCGCGAGCACTGCCGATGCCGTCAACCCCACAGCCAGGCTCAAAAAGTAGTTGCCGACGGAGGTGAAGTTGGGCGGGTCGCGGTAGTAACCCCATGCCGGCAGGACCGCTCCCAACAGCGCCATCAGAAACCCCGACAGCAGGAAACCCGAGAGCACCTTCTCGCCGCCCGACGGACGAATGCCTGCTATGGGAGACAAAACACTCACTCGTCCGATTGTATTATGCGGCCCGCAGGCCGGGCGGCCGGCGCTACCGGTCAGGGGCGCAACCAGGCACCAATCGGTTTAACGGCTGACGCTTGTTTAACGGCTGACGCTTAAGGTAGATCGCCGCAGCGTTGCGCTTTTCTCGTTCGTGATCCCGTTCTGGGCGCTCAGCATCGGCTTTCTCCGAGTGGCGCGTGATTCGGGCGGCGTTCGGACAGAACACTTGTACAACACGCCTACTTTACGAAAACCGGCCGGGAGCGCGGACCGTCCTGCTGGCGATTGAGTGCAGTAAGAAACCTCTACGAATTAGCGTTTCAGATCGGCTTGCCAATTGAGGACGACTGTAATTGGTGTCTCCCCACCGCTGCCAGGCAGCACGCTCATGAGAAAACGACTGTCGTCCGAGGTTGCATCCCATCCACTATCTTGCGGAGCGGTGAAGATCGGCTTGGGCGTGCCCAAGCCCGGCGCCGCGCCACTGCTGTTCACGTCCACCGCCATTATGACGTTGTTCGCCCCCATGAAAAGCAGCTCCTTGCCATCCTTTCGCCATTTGAGGGTTGTTTCGGCCGCTGCGGCGATGACCGACACCCCGTCCCGGGACACCTGCCATTTGCCTTCGCCGAACGCGGGGGTCGCACTTGCCACAAATGGCCGGATGTAAACTTCAAAGCGCCCGGTCTCATTGGAAACGTACGCGATCCAGCGTCCGTCCGGGGAAAAGCTGCCAGAACCTTCGGCAAAGCCGGTTCCTAACAGCAGAGCCGGTTTCCCCTGACTTTGTCCCTCCAGGGGCAGCACCCATAGGTCTGGGCCGGTCTTCGGCACCAGAGCCGTGTTGTAGAGTAAGAACTTCCCGTCGCGGGACACGCTGCTGGTCCACTTTGGTTCGCCGGGCTTCTTCAGCAGTTCCTTCTCCTCGCCCGCGCCACTCGAATCTTTTTCATAAATCCCGTCCAGTGCGTTGCCGGCAGCAAAGAAGATATGGCTGCCATCGGACGACCAAACCGGGCGGGAGCCGGTGCTTTGGCGGAAGGTCAGCCTGGTCCGCACGCCGCGATTGAAATCCAACAGCCAGATGTCGCCGTTCGCGGTCTCCAATGCATCTCGCCCGGCTGCTCGCATCCCATCCGGAGCAAGCGCCAGCCCCCCTTCTGGGCCCAGCTGCCCAAACACGCTGGTCTGCTTTCCCTCCCGATCGAACCAAGTGGTTTGGTATCCTCCTCCGCTGTTTGTTCCAGTACGATATGCCAGAACACCGGTGGGCGACGCCGAAAAGATGCCGATGGAGCCAGTAACGGCAACGTGCTCCGCCACAGGAACAGCATCTCCGGTCAACTGAAGCTTGCCGGCGTCGAAGGGCTGAACCATTAGAGTGCCGTCACGCATGAAGAACAAGTTCCCATCCACGTAGGAAGCAGCGAGCTTGTTGGCGAGAATACGTTGCTTCGGCTGTTCGGCGGGCTTCAAGTCAATCGACCCGGCGTAGATGCCGGCTACGTCCGCAGTGCCGGTTCGGAGATAAAGGAAATGCTTCTGATCCGGCAAGAAGGTCGGGAGGGCGTGGAACACTTCCCCCCGCGCCGGATCAATAGCGGTGAGATCCGTGGCCACCCCACCGGCCGCAGAGACGCGTTGAAGAACACCGCCACCGCGGTGACCGAACACGATCACGCCATCCTTGCTCCAGGCGCCCGTGCCCGCCGCGCCCGTGACCGCGCACAGGGTCTGCGGCGGGCCTCCCGCGACCTCAATCTTCTTCAGGTCGCTGCCGATCCCAAACCCGAGGAACCGGCTGTCTGGAGACCAAAACGGGGACACCGCGTCTTCGGTCCCGGCCAACCTTCGCCACTCCAGTGTGTCCAGGTCGTGAACCCAAAAGCCGCTTTGTGTTCCGGTGGCATTGAACAGCAGCTTATGTCCATCGGGTGAAACGGAAACGTAGGCATCGAAGACCACACCCTGCGGCAAGGTCACCTGAAATCGCGTTGCGCGAGCTGGAGCGGCCTTGGGCCACAGCCCCCATCCCGCGCCCGCCGCCGCGATCAGCGCTGCTGCAGCTATGCCGAGCCACAAGCCGCGCTTACCGCCACGAGGCAGCGGAGCCTGAATCGGAATACTTGCGCTGGTTGTGGTTGACGGCGGAGCATCCAAATCTATCAACTCGAGAGTGCGCTTGAGATCCAGAGCCGAGTTCCAGCGGTCCTCGGATTTCTTTTCCAGGCAGCGCCGAACCAAACGCTCGAGAGCGCGCGGCGTCGCGGGCTGGCGCTGGCTCATCGGCGGTGCAGAATCCTTCAGAATCGCAGCCAAGACCGCAGCCTGCGTATCGCCGCTGAAGGGACGCTCACCCGTGACCATCTCGTACAGCACCACGCCGAAAGAGAAGATGTCGGAGCGCTCATCGGCCTCCTTGCCTTCCACCTGCTCTGGAGGCATGTAGTACAACGTCCCCAGGATCGCGCCGGCGCGAGTGATGGGCTCGGTCACAGTTTCGATGCTGGCGGCGGCCTCGGTGCTGGGTTTGTCGGAGCTCAGTTTGGCAAGCCCGAAATCCAAAACCTTGACACCGTTTTTGGTAACGATTATGTTGCCCGGCTTTAGATCGCGATGGATCACGCCTTTGGCGTGCGCGGCAGCCAACGCATCGACGATTTGCACGGCGTAGCTCAGAGCCTTGTCGAGCGGCAGCGGGCCGCGCTCGATAATCCTCGAGAGCATCTCGCCCTCGACCAACTCCATCACCAGATAATTCGGGCCGACGTCGTAGAGTGTACAGATATTGGGATGATTCAACGCGGAAATCGCGCGGGCCTCACGCTCGAAGCGGTCGCTGAATTCGCGCGCGGAAATCTTGATAGCGACCGGCCGGTTCAGGCGGCTGTCCGTTCCGCGATAGACCTCGCCCATTCCGCCTTTACCGATGGGCGCTTCGATTTTATATGGGCCGAGATTCTCTCCAGCGGAAAGCATGCGTTCCCATAGTCTATCGCGCCGCGATGACTGGCGAAGTCGCCCTGTGGCGAGGCATCCCCGACAATTCATTTAAACTTCGTTCTGTGTGTCCGGAAAAGGTTTAGACGACCAACGCGAGCCGAGAGCATGAGCATGATTGCGGTGTCGCACCAGAACCCGGCAGGAAGCCTTTGTCGATCGAGTACTTCGCAAGCTTCGTGACGGATTAGACTACCGGGGAGTTCGGACGAGAACTCGGACGAGCGATTTCATAGGGCCTAAGCTTGTCTCCGCTGACAACGGCATAGCGCTGACATGTATAGCGCTGGCTTCGGGCGGTTCGTCAGAGACTTGGAGAAAGGGTTGAGCGGTTGGCCAAATAGGCCCCCGGAAGTCGGCTACCCAACTCGGATCCTGGCGCCGTTGAAATGGAGAATACGACGTCAGATCCGGGAACTGCGGATCGCCGGCGCGGATTAAGGTAATGCATATGGGGCTCCGCCCGACAGTGGCGCTCAGCGAACGAAGACCATCGTTGTGTGTCCTTTATATATCGCGCGGTGCGACTGCCGGTATCCGCATTGCTCCGCGATGTGAATCGATGCGAGATTCTCCGGATCGATCAGGCAGGTGGTATGGGCCGATTCGAAGTGCGCATCGCCCCAAGCGATCACTGCGCGAGCGGCTTCCGTTGCATAGCCCTTGCCATGTGCCTGCGAAACGAATACCCAACCGATCTCGGGAACGCCATGCATAGAGGGCTGCAAGTCGCGCCGGTAATCGGCGAATCCGATTTCTCCGATGAAGCTGCCTGTCGCCTTCTCCTCGACCACCCAATATCCGAACCCCAGCAGCGTCCAATGGCCGGCGTAGCGCAACAACCTGGCCCAGGACTCCTCTTCGGTCTGCGGTTTACCGCCGATGTACCGGGTCACGACGGGGTCGGCCCACATGGCGGCGCAAGCAGTGAAATCATCGAGGCGATGTCCACGGAGCCTGAGCCGGCCGGTTTCGAGAAGGGGCGCCTGCATGAGGCCATTCTACTGGTGGAGGCGCCAGACAGACCACGAAAGGCGATGGTCTGTCCTACTGCGGTCCAACTTTGCCGGCGAAGCTACGGTAGGTGTAGATGAAGTAACTCGCCGCCAGTGCGATGCCTGGAATGAACCAGATCAGGCCGACGCTTAGCCCGTAGGGCGCAGCGGCTGCATTGTCGATCGTCAGGGAGAGCGCCGGATCGCCGTTCGAAGGCAGCACCAGCGGATATACGCCAAACACCACGCTGGTCAACATGCCGGTGAGGAAAACCGAGGAGCCGAGAAAGCCGCGCAAGCCCGAAAACAACTTCATCATGCTGAGTCCCAAGACGGCCACCAACGGGAAAACGTAACCCCACGGTCGCAAGCCAAAGCTCTCTTTCAGATGCGGCTGGATGCTGAAGCTGGCCAGCGTGATGAGCACCACCAGCACCAGCACGCCCCACCACAGGTTGGCGGCTGCGCGCCGCGCGCGCCGCTCCAGTTCGCCCTGGGTCTTGTAGGCAATCCACAACGCGCCGTGCTCGGCCAGCGCGAGGAACGCCGCCACGGCAACCAGCACCGTGTACCAATCGAGAATTCC
>DATJAK010000273.1:0-67761 GCA_035516375.1 Bryobacteraceae bacterium | reverse complement strand
TCGAGGATCGCCAGCCGCGGTTCCAGGACGGCCATTTGAAAGATCTCGTTGCGCTTCTTCTCGCCGCCGGAGAAGCCCGTGTTCACGGGGCGATTGAGCAGCGTTTGCTCCATATCCATGAGCTTCATTTTTTCGCGCACCAGGTTCAGGAAATCCATGGCATCGAGGTCGGGCAGCCCCTGATGCTTGCGCACCGTGTTCAACGCGGCCTTCAGAAAGTACATGTTGCTGACGCCTGGAATCTCCACCGGATACTGAAACGCCAGAAAGACGCCTTCACGCGCCCGGTCTTCGGGCGACATCGCCAGCAGGTCCTTGCCGTCATAGAGGACTTCGCCGGCGGTAACGTGATACAGTTCGCGGCCCGCCAGCACCTGCGCCAGCGTGCTTTTCCCGGAGCCGTTCGGTCCCATGATGGCGTGGACTTCACCGGAGTTCACGGCGAGGTCGATGCCCTTCAGAATTTCCCGTTCGCCTACTTTGGCGTGTAGATCTTTGATTTCGATGAGTGCCATGTTCCTCAAATCACAGGCCAGGAGGCCTGTGCTACCAGTGGCACAGGCCTCCCGGCCTGTGTGCCTTTTACCCTACGCTTCTCTCAAGACTGATCCCCAACAACTTCTGCGCCTCCACGGCAAATTCCATGGGCAACTCCTTGAATACCTCTTTACAGAAACCGTGCACGATCATGGAAACGGCGTCCTCCGTCGAGATGCCGCGCTGCCGGCAGTAGAAAATCTGGTCCTCGCCGATCTTCGAGGTCGAAGCTTCATGCTCCACCTGCGAGGAGGTGTTTTTCACTTCCAAGTACGGGAAGGTGTGCGCGCCGCACTGGTCGCCCATCAGCATCGAGTCGCATTGCGAGTAGTTGCGGGCGCCGGTAGCCGACTTTAGAATCTTCACGCCGCCACGATACGTGTTCTGTCCGTGGCCGGCCGAAATGCCTTTCGACACGATGGTGCTCGTCGTGTTCTTGCCGATGTGGATCATCTTCGTGCCGGTGTCGGCCTGCTGATAGTTGTTGGTCACGGCCACTGAATAGAACTCGCCCACCGAGTTCTCGCCCATCAGCAGGCAGCTCGGATATTTCCACGTGATGGCGGAGCCGGTTTCCACCTGCGTCCACGAGATCTTGGAATTGACACCGCGGCAAGCCCCGCGCTTGGTGACGAAATTGTAGATTCCGCCTTTGCCTTCCTTGTCGCCGGGATACCAGTTCTGCACGGTGGAGTATTTGACCTGCGCGTTATCCAGCGCCACCAGCTCCACCACGGCCGCGTGCAACTGGTTGGTGTCGCGCATGGGTGCCGTGCAGCCTTCGAGGTAACTCACGTAGGCGCCTTCGTCAGCCACGATCAGCGTTCGCTCGAACTGGCCGGTGTCCTTGGCGTTGATGCGGAAGTAAGTGGAGAGCTCCATGGGGCAGCGCACGCCTTTGGGCACATAGCAGAACGATCCATCGCTGAACACGGCCGAGTTGAGCGCCGCAAAAAAGTTGTCCGAGGAAGGCACCACCGACCCCAGATACTTCTGCACCAGATCGGGGTGCTCCTGGACAGCCTCGGAAAACGATCCGAAGATGATTCCCATGGCCTTCAATTTTTCTTTGAAGGTGGTTGCCACTGAAACACTGTCGAACACCGCATCCACAGCAACGCCCGCCAGAAGTTCCTGCTCCCTTAGGGGAATACCAAGTTTGTCGTAGGTCTTCAGTAATTCGGGATCGACCTCGGCCAAACTTTTCGGGCCGTCCTTCTTCGCCTTAGGAGACGAGTAGTAGATGATATCTTGGTAGTCGATGGGCGGATAGTGCACATTCGCCCATGTCGGCTCCTTCATGGTCAGCCAGTGGCGGTACGCTTTCAGCCGCCAGTCGAGCAGCCAATTGGGTTCGTTCTTCTTCGCGGAGATGAGGCGGATGACATCTTCGTTCAAGCCCCGCGGAATGGCATCGGCTTCGATTTCCGTTACGAAGCCCCATTTGTATTCCTGGGTTGCCAGAGTTTCCAGATTATTTGGGGAACTACTCACCGACGTGCTCCTGTTAACTACTAGTCTATCATCAGATTAGCTAATCTGTACTTCTTGGTCAAGATTCCGCAGCTAATGGATGCGAGGGGCGGTTGAGCGGGTGCAAACGACGGTTAAAGTTTCCGCGGGCGAGCGGTGCGGAGGACGGCCAAAAGCGCCAAAAAGGCTGCGCCTATCGCGAGCAAGCCGGCGGGTAGGGGTTCGGGCACGCTGTCAATCTCAAAAGCGCCCTGCTGGGTCCCGTCAGTTTCCCAGCCAGGCAGGCTGTTGTCGAACTGGGCGACCGGCCCGGACCCGCCCGGCGACCAGAACCACGTCAGCGCCGCTGTCGAGGTATCGTCTGTCACGGTTAGCCAATACTGCTGGCCTGCGTTGAGCAGCGGCTGGTCAATCGATGCGAAAGAAATCGGCTGGGGTTGCGCGACGAAGGATTCCAGGTCTGCCGAAAGCTGGAATGTCTCGATCGCCGCGCCTGGGAGACCGCCGGAGTCGGTTGTCACGGATATTTCAATCGGTACCGGAGCGCTGCCGAACCAGAGTCCGAGGGCCACGTAAATCTCACCAAGTTGTGCCGACTGACTCGGAGTGAAGGCCATGGCCAACTGGTTCAAATTCGAGCTCTGACCTGGGAAAAACGGACCAATAATCGAGCCAGCAGTGCTGTTATAGCTGAGGTCCGGGCCGAAAGTGTCGTAGATCACGCTGGCATTGGCGAATCGCGCGGTGAACGCCAGGACAGCGAGGAGCGCGAATAGCGAGCGGTTCATGCCACTACAAGATTAGGGGATATACCAGCTTCCATCAACGGTTGAACCACGCGCAAAAGCGCAACTTGTACCAATTGTCGGCATCGGTACGGGCTAGCCGTGGGTTAGAATTTCTTTCAAACTGAAAAGCAGATTTCATACTTCCGCCGATTTCAGTTCGGAATTTATAACCATACTCATCGGCATTGTTCCGGAAGTGGAAGTGCGCCGGTCCGCGTTAGACTCCATACGATACGTCAACGCGACATCGGTTGAGCGGCCACGCTGCCCTCAGCAGGATCACCGGGAAAGTGCTCATGAAACTGTTCAAGCAAAGCTCATCACAAAAACAATCCCTGCGGCGGGTGATCGAGGAAGCAGATGCCGCCAGTGTAGCCATAGAAGAGCGAGCCTCGGCTGAAGAGATGCTCGAAAAAGGGGAGGTCGAGACGGCGCAGCTGGGCGCGCTGGCCAAATTGCCTCCGTTCGGCCCGGTTGCAGTCAGCCTGATGCGGCTATTCGATCGCGACGACGTGGAAATGCACGACATCGTACGGCTGGTCTCGTCGGATGTCGCGCTGAGTTCGCAGCTGCTGGCATTAGCGAACTCGCCGCTGTTTGGCGTGCAAACTTCGATCCGCGATTTGCAGCACGCCATCACCGTCCTCGGGATGGATCGCACGAAAGCGTTGTCAACCACTCTGGCCATGCGCAGCTTTATGAGCAACGCCCCAAAAACGCCGGTTCTGCGGCGCATCTGGAGACACGGTGTGGCCACGGCAGTAGTTGCCGAAGTGCTGGCGCCATCCTATGGGTTATCGAAAGACCTGGCACACGTGGCCGGCATCCTGCACGATGTGGGCCGCGTGGCACTGCTGGCTGCTTACCCCGAGCAGTACGCAGAGCTGGCCGTACGGACGCATGAGAACAACGAATCCATCCTGCTCGCCGAACGTGCGCAGTTCGGGCTGGATCATTGCCAGGCCGGCCAACTGCTGAGCGAATCCTGGCGATTCCCCAACGAGCTGATTCACGTGGCCGGGCACCATCTGGAAGCCCCCGCCGCGCAGGACCTGTTGGCCGTGGTGCAGACCGCGTGCCGCTTGGCGGTAGATCGGGGCTTCGCTGCCATCGCGCGTCAGGATCACCGCACAAAAACGAACGAAACGATCGAAACGTGCGTGCCCCCGGCGATCCGAGGACACGTTACCGAATCGCTGAAGCAGGCCGATCAGCTGATTCTCGACCGGATCGAGTCGCTGGATTTTTGAAGTTTCGTAGGGCAAGCGATCGGCTTGGGTCGTTTGCCCGCTGATTGTACGAAAGGCAGACCGCGAACGACGACGGTCTGCCTTACTTTTTTCCCACGCTACAATTGAGTATTACCGTAACTCTTTCGAAGGGATATCCGTGACCGGTCACGAGATCAGACAGCAGTTTCTTGACTTCTTTGCGGCCCGGGGGCACCGCGTGGTGCGGAGCTCGCCCCTGGTTCTGCCGAACGACCCCACGCTTCTGTTCGCCAACGCCGGGATGAACCAGTTCAAGGACGTCTTCCTGGGTCTGGAGAAGCGCGACTACTCGCGCGCTGCCAGTTCGCAGAAGTGCGTGCGGGCGGGCGGCAAGCACAACGACCTGGAAAACGTCGGCTACACGCGCCGGCACCTCACCTTTTTCGAGATGTTGGGGAATTTTTCGTTTGGCGATTACTTCAAGGCTGAAGCCATCGAATTTGCGTGGGACCTGATCACCAAAGATTTCGGGCTGCCGAAAGACAAGCTCTACATTACTGTTTTTCGCGAGGACGATGACGCCGAGCAATTGTGGCAAAAGGTAGCGGGCGTTCCCAAGAGCCGTATCTTCCGCCTCGACGAGAAAGACAACTTTTGGCAGATGGGCGAGACGGGCCCCTGCGGCCCCTGCTCGGAAATCCACTACGACATGGGTGTGGAAGCCGCTGCGCCGGGCCGCGAACAGGAGCAGTTCCCAAGCGACGCGGGCGATCGCTTCGTCGAGATCTGGAACCTGGTCTTCATGCAGTACGACCGCGACGCTTATGGCGTGCTGACGCCGCTGCCGCGGCCGTCGATCGATACCGGCATGGGGCTCGACCGCATTGCCGCCGTGATGCAGGGCAAGCTTTCAGTGTTCGACACCGATCTGGTGCACCCGATCATCGTCAAAGCCGCCGACCTGTTTAATGTCACCCCCGGAACGGATGAGCGGGTGGACACCGCTTTGCGCATCGCCGCCGATCATGCCCGCTCGACCGCCTTCCTGATTCAGGACGGTGTGCTGCCCTCGAACGAAGGGCGCGGCTATGTGCTGCGCAAAATCATGCGGCGGGCCATGCGCAACGCCCGCATGGTGGGTGTCGAGGAACCGTTTCTCTACAAACTAACCGGCTTCGTGGCGGAGTTGATGAGCCCGGCCTATCCGGAACTGTTGGAGAATGCCCAGCGCGTGGCGCGCGTGGTCAAAGACGAAGAGCATCGCTACGCCACCACGTTCCTGGTGGCGGAGAAGGTGTTCAACGAATCGATCCAATCTGTGCAGGGCCTGATACCCGGGTCGATTTCCTTCAAGCTGTATGACACGTACGGGCTGGCGCTCGATGAGCAGGAGGAGATGGCCCGCGAGCACCATCTCTCGATTGACCGCGAAGGTTTCGAAGCCGAGATGGAGCAGCAGCGGGAACGCGCCCGTGCCAGTTGGAAGGGTGCGGAGAAGGGCGCGGTGGTTCCGGCGTATCAGAAGCTGCTGGAGCAAGGGCGCACGAAGTTTCTCGGCTACAACGAGCTGGAAGCCACTTCGCGGGTGATTGGGTTATTGATCGACCACCAGCCGGTGGATTCGGTGCCTGCCGGCGTGAGCGCCGAGTTGGTCTTCGACCGTACTCCGTTCTACGCCGAAGCCGGCGGCCAGGTGGGTGATCGCGGAGCTTTGTATTCGGCTAGCGGCGAAAAGGTGGCGGATGTCGAGCGGGCCTTTCCTGGCGTGCCCGGCCTGACCGTGCATCAGATCGTGGCTCACGCTCCCATCCGTGTGGGAGACGTGCTCCAGGCGACGGTGGCGGTGCCTCTGCGCGATGCCACACGGCGCAACCACACGGCGACGCATCTGCTGCACGCGGCGCTCCGGCGGGTGTTAGGCATGCACGTCAAGCAGGCGGGCAGCGTGGTGGAGCCCAGCCGTTTGCGGTTCGACTTCACGCATTACGCCGCCATGGACAAGGCCGAAATCGAAGAAGTGGAACGGCTGATGAACGAGCAGATCTTGCGCAACACGCAGGTGGATACGCAGATCATGCCGCTCGATCAGGCCATTGCCACCGGCGCCATGGCGCTGTTCGGCGAAAAATACGGCGAGGAAGTTCGCGTGGTATATGTGCCCGGCTTCAGCCGCGAGCTGTGCGGCGGCACGCACGTGCAGCGCACGGGCGATATCGGTATCGGCAAGATCGTTTATGAAGGAAGCATCTCGTCCGGTGTGCGGCGCATCGAAGCGATCACGGGGGAAGCCGCGCTCAAGCAATATCAGGAGTCCACGGAGGCGCTGCGCCGTGTTGCCGGGCTGGTGAAAGCCTCGGAGCCCGAGTTGATCGACCACGTGGAAAAGTTGTTGGCTCGGGAGCGGCAGCTCGAAAAGGAAATCGAGGAGCTCAAACAGAAAGAGGCCGTATCCGCCGCGGCACAGTTGGTCCAGGGCGGAGCGCAACAGCCGGTGGTGAAGCGCCTCGATGGCATGGACCGGCAGCAAATGCGATTAGTCGCCGACTCGCTGCGCAACCAGAAGATTCCAGTGGTGGTGCTAGCGTCGGCTGCCAACGGCGACGTGGCGATTGTGGCCGCAGTTCGTAAAGACCTCACCGGAAAATTCCACGCCGGTAAGTTGGCGGGCGCGCTGGCACAGGCCGTGGGCGGCAAAGGCGGCGGACGGCCGGATATGGCCGAAGGCGGCGGCAAGAATTCTTCCGTGCTGGATTCCGAGCTGCAAAAACTGAAGGCGGAGCTGGATAGCAAGCTGTGACCGAATCGTTTGACGCGCTCGTGGTGGGCGCCGGACCCACCGGGCTTGCCTGCGGGATTGAACTCCAGCAACGCGGCGTAAATTGCGTCCTCATCGAGAAGGGTTGCGTGGTGAACTCGCTCTATCACTACCCGACCAACATGACGTTTTTCACTACGCCGGAACTGCTGGAGATCGGCAACCTTCCAATGACCAGCATGTTCGAGAAGCCCAATCGCACCGAAGCGCTGAAGTATTACCGGCGCGTGGCCGACCATTACCACCTCAACATTCGGCAATATGAGCGAGTCGATCGGATCGCTGGCGACGATCTGGCGTTTCAAGTCTTCACCACCGACCGGCTCGGTTGCCAGCACGTCTACCAGGCACGAAAAATTGTGCTCGCGACGGGATATTACGACGTCCCGAACATGCTCAACGTGCCCGGCGAGGAACTGCCGAAGGTGCTGCATTACTACAAGGAGCCGCATCCGTACTACAACCATGACGTGGTGGTGGTGGGCGCCAAGAACTCCGCGGCGATTGCGGCGCTGGAACTTTTCTGGACGGGTGCGCGGGTCACATTGATTCACCGCGGATCCGCAATTTCCAATAATGTGAAGTACTGGATCAAACCGAATATTGAAAACCGTATTAAGAGCGGCGAGATCAAGGCGTATTTCGGTTCGCGCGTGGTCGAAATCCAGCCCGATTCCGTTCGCGTGACCACGCCGGAAGGCGAAGTGGTACTGCGCAACGATTTCGTGTTTGCCTTGATCGGATACCAGCCGGATTTGGCGTTTCTCAATTCCACAGGCATTACGCTGGAGCCGGAAACACTTAGACCGCGCACGGACGCCGAGACCTTGGAGAGCGAGCGGCGCGGGATTTACCTTGCGGGCGTCATTGTTGCGGGCATGCACACAAATGAAATATTCATCGAAAACGGCCGGTTCCATGGGCAATTGATCGCTCAATCGATCGCTTCCAAATTACTCGGCTGACGAGATTTGTGGCGTAATCCACAACATTTCCACAGTTTTTGCTGTTGCGATCCGCACAATCCCTGGTAACTTTTGTTGGGGGAAGTGCTGAAACTCTTGACTGATATTTGGTATCTATTAAAGAGAGGGATCCCAACCATGCTTCAGTCACTTGTGAACAGCTTGTTTGGTTGTTCTCATCGGAGGACCACCTTCCCGCTAACGCCACTCAAAAAGGGTGGCTACCAGGCTCTCCAGGTACCCAATGCAGCGCGCTTGGGAACCTACGTGACGTGTTTGGATTGCGGTAAGGAGCTAGCCTACGATTGGACCGAGATGCGGGTAGGGAAGCCTGTTACCGGGCGCGGCCCCTCGGGCGAGGCGCAGCCCAGCTTCCTCCGCTAAGAACCAGGACAGCTTCAAAGTGTAACGTTGCCCAGGAGAACTGCGTGCGTAGCGCCAGTCGCCGAGGGCAAGTTGGAAGGCTTGCGCCGCCACGTTTGGTGGGCAAGGATTGCGAATGCAATCGCCTCTTTGGCATCCGGATCGATACCGTGCTGCGCGGTGGTGGTGATGGTCATGGCCGGTAAGAACGCGGCCAGTTGCGCCATGAGCTGACGGTTGTGAACTCCTCCGCCGGACACGATGAGATCGCCGCGCGTGGGGCCGATTGCGCGCGCAATCGTGGCTGCCGTCAGGGCTGTGGCTGTTGCGATGAGATCGGGGAGCGGCCGCTTCGATTGGATCAGCCGTTCCACAAACGCCGCCCCGTACTGTTCGCGGCCCGCTGTTTTCGGCGGACGGCGGCGGTAATAGGGATCAGCGAGGAGACGGTTCAGTAACCGCCGATCGATTCTTCCCGATGCGGCGATAGCACCATTGCGATCGAATTGCTGCCGTCCGCGTGTGTATTCGCGGGCCAGCGCGTCGATCACCATATTGCCCGGGCCGGTATCGAAGGCTGTCACATCTTCGGGCCTCGCGGATGGTGGAATCACGGTGATATTGGCGATCCCGCCGATATTCAGGGCGAGACGAGCGCGCGTGCGATGTCGGAACAACAGGTAGTCTACGTACGGAACTAAAGGTGCGCCCTGCCCGCCGGCCGCAACGTCGCGCGTGCGGAAGTTGGAGACTACCGGAACTCCCGTGCGTTCGCGAATCACCGCGGGCTCGCCGATTTGCAACGTGTGGACGCCGCCTTCATGGCAGATCGTCTGTCCATGGCAGCCGATCAGATCGACGGACCCAAAGTTTCGTACCGCGCGCAGGACCGCTCGCGCGTAAAGTTCGCCGAGTTGGACGTTCAAACGGGAGATCCCGGCGGCACTGGCAGCCTCAAGGATGGTTCTGCGTACGGCCTCAGGATACGGCGTTGTTCGAAATCCGATTGTTCTTACTTTGTGTCCCGCGATTTCAATGATCGCGACGTCGATGCCATCGAGCGACGTGCCGCTCATCACGCCGGCGACTCTCACGAGCGTTTGAGCTCCTGCTGCAGCTCGCTCAGCAATTGCAGAGCTTCAATCGGACGCAGTTGGTCGAGGTTCAACGAACGCAGGCGTTCGGCAATTTGATAGCCCACCGGCTCAAAAAGCCGGATCTGCAACGGGCCGGCTTCGGGCTTGGCCAGCTCTTCGGTCACTTCGTGCTCGCTGCGCTCGTGCAGTTTGAGGACTTCGCGGGCGCGCTCGATCACGCCCAGCGGCAATCCCGCCAGACGAGCCACTTCAATGCCGTAACTTCGGTCAGCCTTCCCCGGTTCGACCCGATGCAGGAAGATGACGTGGTCGCCCGACTCCTTTACCGAAACGCGCAGGTTGCGCACGCCCTCGAGTTGTTCCGCCAGTTCCGTCAGCTCGTGATAGTGCGTGGCAAACAAAGTCTTGGCGCGCGTGAGGGAGTGGATGTGCTCCACCACGGCCCAAGCCAGCGCCAGGCCATCGTAAGTTGCGGTGCCGCGGCCGATCTCATCGAGGACAATCAGACTGCGCGCCGATGCCGTGTTCAGGATCACGGCGGTTTCGGTCATCTCCACCATGAAGGTGGAGCGGCCGCGCGCGAGATTGTCGGAGGCGCCGATGCGCGTGAAGATGCGATCAATCACTGGCAGCAGCGCCGATTCGGCGGGAACGAACGATCCCATCTGCGCCAGGATCGCGATCAGCGCCGCCTGCCGCAGGTACGTGGATTTGCCGCCCATGTTCGGCCCGGTGATGATGGCGATCAGATCGCTGCTGTCGTTGAGAAACAGATCGTTGGGAATGAACCGTGCGGCATCCTGGTCAGCCAGACGCTCGATGACGGGATGCCTCCCGGCCATGATGCGCATTTCGCCATCTTCCGAAAACGCCGGGCGCTGGTAGCGGTTTTCCGCCGCAACCTGAGCCAGCGAGGCAGTGACATCCAACTCCGCGATGGCCGCCGCAGAAGCCCGAATCCGCTGCGCCTCGGCGGCCACAGACTGGCGCACCTTGGTGAACAGTTCTTTTTCGAGCGTGAGGATCTTATCCTCGGCGTCCAAAACCTTGCGCTCGTAATCCTTCAACTCGGGTGTGGTGAAACGTTCCGCATTGGCCAGCGTTTGCTTGCGTTCGTAATCGGCGGGCGCCAGTTGCAAATTTGCCCTGGTGATCTCGATGTAGTAACCGAACACATTGTTGAAACGCACTTTGAGCGACTGAATGCCGGTGCGCTGCCGCTCGCGCGCTTCGATCTGAGCAATATATTGCCGGCCGTTGAGGCTGAGATCCCGCAGTTCATCGAGTTGCGCGTTAAAGCCCGGCCGGATAGTACCGCCATCGGCGAGATTGAGCGGCGGCTCGTCCGCGATGGCCTCCAGAATCAGATTGGTCACGTCCGGCAGCTCGTCCAGCCGCTCATGGATGGACCGGAGCCGCGCCGCCTGTTGCGTATCGAATGTGCGCTTGAGCGCCGGGATCTTTTCGAGCGACCGCCCCAGCGCCAATAGATCGCGCGGACCGGCCGAGCCCAGCGTCACTTTAGCCAGCAGCCGCTCCACATCGAGAATTCCGGTGAGCTGTTTGCGCAACTCGGCGCGCAGGATGGTTTGCTGGATCAGTTCGCCGACCGCTTCCAGACGCTGCTCGATCTCGGCCCGATCCATGGATGGGCGGAGCAAGCGCTGCCGCAACAACCGGCCGCCCATCCCGGTTTGGGTCTGGTCCAGCACCACCAACACCGTGGCCGAGTTCTGCCCGCCGGCATCTGCGGAAAAAAGCGGCTCTACCAGTTCCAGATTGCGGACCGTCACCGCATCCAACACCATGAAGTCGGCGCGATCGTAATAGGCCGGCCGATCGATGTGATCGAGCGCGCCGCGCTGCGTATCGCGCAGATAGTGGAGGATGGCGCCGGAAGCGCCTACGGCCGCCGGGCGATTGGCCAGTCCGCAACCATCGAGCGAAAGCAGCTTGAAATGGTCGCGCAGGCAGCGGTCGGCATAATCCTGGGTGAAGATCCAGTCTTCGAGCTCCGTGCGCACAAAGCGCAACCCGGTGCGCTCGGTTCCGTTGAGTAGCGGCAGCTCGGCAGGAAACAGAACCTCTCGAGCGCCCAGGCTTTCCAGGATGCCGAGGACATCAGCCGGCTCCAACTCCGTGACTCGGAACTCGCCGGTGGAGACATCCACGTGCGCCACGGCGTAGCGCGTGCCCGCGCGAGCCACAGCCGCGAGGTAGTTATTCTCGCGCGGCGCCAGCAGCGCGGCGTCCATCGCGGTGCCGGGTGTGACCACGCGGGTGATCTCCCGCTTCACCAGTTTCTTGGCAACCTTGGGATCTTCCATCTGGTCGCAGATGGCGACGCGGTGGCCCTTCTGAATGAGCCGCGCGATGTAGCCCTCGGCCGCGTGATAGGGCACCCCGCACATGGGAATGGCCGCTCCCTTTTCTTTGTTGCGCGCAGTCAGCGTGATTTCGAGCTCGCGAGCCGCCACCACGGCGTCTTCGAAAAACAGCTCGTAGAAATCGCCCAGCCGGAACATCAGCAGCGCGTTGGGCGCCTGTTGCTTGATGCTGTTGTACTGCCGCATCAGCGGCGTGGAAGCGTCAGAGGACATGTGGGGCAGGCCTTCCGGCCTGCCGCCGCCTTTCAGGCGGCGCGCCGGGCAGAAGCCCGGCGGCGGGCCGGAAGGCCCGCCCCACAAACTGCCTAGTGATCTGCGTCACAAATAACGAGGCGTATTTCGCTGCCTTCCGTGGGGCAGACCGTCGTCTTTCGCGGTCTGCCAGGGTGTCCGAAGCGCGCCCTCGCGCCGCTGTGCGGCGGACGACAGAAACCGATCGTCTGCCCCACAGAGTTAAACTGCATTCTGTACGACGCACTACACTAGAGCCTGTGTTCACCTTATGCGTAAATCCCCCGCAGCTTGATGGCGACGGCCACCCGATCGAGCGCCAGCATGTAGGCGGCGATGCGGTTGTTCACGCGGTGCGTCTCGGCGTAGTGCACCACGGCGTCGAAGCTTTCCACCATAATTTCTTCGAGCCGCTGGTTCACTAGTTGCTCGTTCCAGAAGTAGCCCTGCCGGTCCTGCACCCACTCGAAATACGAAACCGTTACACCGCCGGCATTGGCCAGAATATCGGGAATCACGAAGATCTTCTTATCGGCGAGAATTTCGTCGGCCAGAGGCGTGGTGGGGCCGTTGGCACCTTCGCACAGGATCTTGCAACGCAGGCGGTCGGCATTTTGCGAGGTGATCACGTTTTCCGTGGCCGCGGGCAGCAGGACGTCGCACTCGAGGAACATCGCCTCGTTGCGGTCCATATCTTCGCCGCCCGCAAACCCCGTGACGGATCCCGTGTCTTTGCGGTGCCTTTCCAACGCCACAATGTCCAGCCCCTTCGGATTGTACACGGCGCCATCATATTCGATAAGGGCGATGATCCTGAATCCTTGGGCACTCATGAGGCGCGCGGCCATTCCGCCCACATTGCCGAAGCCTTGTATGACCACGCGGCAATTCTGCGGCGACATCTGAAAAAACGGCAGCGCTTTGAGCGTCACCATCATGCAGCCTCGGCCCGTAGCTTCGGGCCTGCCGCGCGAGCCGCCCAGCGCCAGGGGCTTACCTGTCACCACCGCCGTAACCGTATGGCGCGCATGCATGGAGTACGTATCCATAATCCACGCCATCACCTTCTCATTGGTATTGACATCCGGCGCCGGCACATCGCGCTCGGGCCCGATGAAGTCGATGATCTCCGCGGCGTAACGGCGCGTCAGCTTTTCCAGCTCCGCATCGGAAAGCACGTTCGGGTCGCAGATCACGCCGCCCTTGCCGCCGCCGAACGGGATGTTCACCACCGCGCATTTCCACGTCATCCAGGAGGCCAGCGCCCGAACTTCGTCGAGCGTCACATCGGGCGCGAAACGGATGCCGCCTTTCGACGGGCCGCGAGCAATCGAATGCTGTACACGATAGCCGGTGAAGACCTCCAGCCTCCCGTCGTCTAATTGCACGGGAATGTGCACCGTGATCTCCTTGGCCGGGGCGCGCAGCACTTTGCACATGCCGTCATCCAGCTTGAGCCGCATCGCGGCTTCATCGAACCGCGCAGCGGCGGCCAGCCATGGATTTTTTTCGTTATCGAGTGAGATGGAAGTCGGAGAGATGAGCGTAGACAAGGGTCAGCCTCCCTGTTTTTATTATGACAGCCGGGCTTATCCGCCGAGTACTTCCACGGCTTTCAGGATCACCGGGTCGCGGCGTGCTTCGATCTGGTCGCCCTTCTCGACGCCCAACGCCTGATTGACAATTTCCGTTTCGAGCCGGTTCTCGACAAAGCCTTGCTCGGCAACCCACTCGCTCGTCCCCGGCACAATGTGGCGTTCTGCCAGGAAGAGGCGGAAGTCGTTGACGATCTCCGGCGTGATCTGGAAATCGCCGCCCACTTTGTGATGAGCCAGGTACTCGGTTGCGAAGTTCGTGAAGGATCCGGTGCCTTCCATGGCCGCTCGCAGACGCGTCACAGGCTCGGGGTAGACGACGATGTCGGGTCGAATCCCTCCCCCGCCTGTCAGCGGCCGGCCCTTGTCGCTGTGGAATTGCTGCTTGCCGTTGACGTGGCTGGTGGCTGCCGCGAGCTCGAACTGGGCCGCATCGAGCGGCTTCTGAATCGAGCGCCCGCTGGGCGTATAGTAGAGCGCCGTGGTCAGGGCCAGCCCCGTTCCCTCGCTCATCGGAAAGACGCTCTGCACCAGGCCCTTGCCGAAACTGGGTTGTCCCAGGATGGTGGCGCGGTCGTGATCTTGCATGGCGCCGGAGACGATTTCCGAAGCGCTCGCCGTCTTGTCGTTTAACAGAATCGCCAGCTTGAAGCGGTAAGGCTTGGCGTTTTCCGGGACGGTTTCGCCGTGCTCGGGTGTGTTTCGGCCGCGAACGGTCAGCACCTTCTGCCCCGGTTCGAGAAACAAGGCTGCCGTTTGCACCGCTGCTGTGAGCAGTCCGCCGGGATTGTTGCGCAAGTCGAGGATGAGCCCGCTGAGCTGTTCGCCGCCCAGCTTCTCGATGGCTTCCCGGATCAGTTGCGGTGTGCTCTCTTCGAAGCTGGCTACGCGCACGTAGCCGATGCCCGCTGCCACAAAGAAGGCACGGTCGACGCTGGGCGATTGCAACTCCTCGGGAGTCAAAGCAAAATGCAGAATCCCATAGCTGCCTGGCCGTTTGACGTCGAGTTGCGCCGGCCGCTGCCGCGCCTCAGTAAGCAACTCCTGCAATTGCTCGAGCTGGAGTTGACTGATGATGTACCCATTGATCGCGAGGATCTCGTCGCCAGGGCTGAGGCCGGCCTTGGCGGAAGGAGTTCCGGGCAGCGTTTGCAAAATGATGATGCGCCCCGGCATGAGGGACACGACTGTGCCAAAACCTTTTTGCGTCGACGTTTCGAGTTTGCGCAGTTGTTCGAACTGGCCGGGATCGAAAAAAACCGAATGGGGATCAAGCTTTCGCAGCAGACCCGGAATTGCGCCTTGATAGAAAGCCTGTTCGGAGCTGACCGGATCGGCGGCGTTCTCCTTCAGAACAGAGAACGCGCCCGTCACGCTCTTCATTTGAGACTCGATGTCGTCGGCAGCCGGCAGCGCGGCGGCAGCGCAGATAAACAGGGCTGCAGTGAGACGCACCATCAGTCCGGCCAGATTTCGGCGATATCGATTTGGACGGCCGGAAAGTGTTTCGGTTTCAGGAGGCCTTCGGCAAGGATGGCGGAGCGTTGAAGCTTGCCGTTTTCGAGAAGAAGGACTTCGACATGCGAAGCCTCTGGACTAACGAGCCAGACTTCCGGAGTGCCAATGCTTTCGTAATCGCGGAGCCGTTCGGCAATCTCTTTTCGCTTGTCCGAAGGCGAAAGAACTTCAATGGCAAGCTGCGGCGCGGAATGAACGTAACCGTCCTGCTCAACCATCGTCGAACGGTTAAATACTGCAATATCCGGGGCACGGCACGTGAGCGGCTCCTTGCTAATCACCAAACCGAACGCGCTACTGAAGAACTGAGCGGCCTTTAGGTCCAGCTGCCGCAGGAAAGCTACCGTCAGGTTGTTAACAATCTTCGGGTGCGGCATCTTGTTCGGAGGCATTTTGCGGATTTCGCCATTCACGACCTCCTCACGCCCCTCGACCACTGGCATCTCGAGCCACTCTTCGTACGTGATTCCGGTCGTCTTCGGAAGAGTAGCCATGCCACCTATTTTATCGCGTGAACTTGGTAGCCTTTTTGCGCCGGTGCCGATCGAGCGCCAGCTCGATCAACCGGTCGATCAGGGCTGAAAACGGGATCCCGCTGTGCTCCCACATTTTGGGATACATGCTGATGGAGGTGAATCCGGGGATGGTGTTGATCTCATTAATGTACAGCCGCCCGGTAGCAGCTTCGAGAAAGAAGTCGACCCGCGCCATGCCCGAGCATTCGACGGCTTTGTAGCACTCGACCGCCAAACGCCGCAACTCTTCGGTCTTCGACGATTCGAGATCGGCCGGAACCTTGGTCTGCGCTTGATCGAGTACGTATTTGTCTTCGTAGTCGTAGAACTCGCGCGAGGGCAGAATCTCGCAAGGCAACGAAGCCTGCGGCGCTTCGTTACCGAGCACGGCACACTCCAATTCACGTCCGGCGATCGCCCGCTCGACGATGATCTTGCGGTCGTACTCAGCTGCCAAACGGACCGCAGCCTCCAGCTCCGCTCCGTTGCGAACTTTGGAAATCCCCACCGACGACCCGAGGTTCGCCGGTTTCACGAAAAGAGGGAACGGCAGCTTGGCGGCTGCCTGGCAGGGATCCGGCGTTTCGCGCGTAACGACCACGTAGTCTACAACCGGCAACATCCGTTCCATACAGACACGTTTCGTCATTTCCTTGTCCATGGACACGGCCGATGCCAGCACACCCGCGCCGACGTATGGCAAATCCGCCATCTCCAGTAGTCCCTGGATGGTGCCGTCTTCGCCAAACGTGCCATGCAAGACCGGAAATACGACGTCGATCTCTGGTTGCGCGCCGGGTTCCGGCATGATGGGGTGTGGGCTCCACGTGCCGTCCTCCGCGATCAAATAAAGGATCTTGTCATATTTGGCTGGATCCATCCGGTCTACGATGGCCTTGGCCGACCGGATAGAAATCTCGTGCTCGCCGCTGCGCCCTCCGTAGACGACCGCCACACGCAATTTCATAGAATTCGCTTCCCCAGCCCCGACATCACTAATTCGACGGCCAAGTCGGCGGTGCGGTTCACCTCGTCGATCACGGGATTTACCTCCACCACTTCCATCGAAACCATCTGCCCGGAATCACAGATCATTTCCATTGCCAAATGTGCTTCGCGATAGGTAACCCCGCCGCGCACCGGCGTGCCGACACCGGGAGCATCGCGCGGGTCCACGAAGTCCATATCCAGCGAAAGGTGAAACCCTACCGTACCATCACTCGCCAGCCGAATGGCTTCTTCCATCACCGAGCGTAGCCCGCGTTCATCGATGTGGCGCATCGTAAACGCGCGGACGCCGGAATCGCGAACGTGCGGCTTCTCGAGTTGATCCACATCGCGCAGGCCGACGATCACTGCATTTCGCGGGTTCACTTTAGGTGCGTAGCCGCCGAGATGCGTGAGTTCCCGCGGGCCAAGACCCACAATGCAGGCAAGCGGCATGCCATGCACGTTGCCGCTTGGGCTGCTATCCGGCGTGTTCATGTCGGCATGGGCATCCAGCCAGATGATCCCCACGTTCTTGTCTCGGGCACGGAAGTGGTCGGAAACTCCAGTGACCGTGCCAACCGCTATCGAATGATCGCCGCCGAGCGCGATTGGGAAACGCCCGCGGGCCAGGGCCTGGCCAACGGCGGCAGCGAGGTGCTCGCAGGACGCGGCAATCTCCACGGCATATTTCGCGCTGCTGTCCCCCTCGGGGGTGTTCTCTGCCTGTGCCACTTCCACGTTTCCCAGGTCTTCGACGTCATAGCCCAGCGCGCGAATCCGCGAATTCAGGTTGGCCACCCGCAAAGCCGAAGGGCCCATATCGACGCCGCGCCGGCCTTGTCCCAGGTCGAGCGGCGCGCCGATAATCGCGATGATGGAGGGTCGCATTAAAGACTCTGTGGGGCAGACGGTCGTTTTCTGCCGTCTGCCAGCAACGCAGGCCGCTGAAGAACGACGGCCTGCGCCACAAGTTCGTGCGCGGATCTCGCAAGTTTTGAAACACGTCGTGCCGGCACCACTAAAACTCGGCATTCCCCGGCGTGCGCGGGAACGGGATCACGTCGCGAATGTTCTTCATGCCGGTGAGATACATCATCATTCGCTCGAAGCCCATCCCGAAGCCGGCGTGCTCGACTCCGCCGAATTTGCGCAGCTCCAGGTACCACCAGTAGGCCTCCTCATTCATTCCGGCATGATCGCGGATCTTGGCGAGCAACACATCGTGGCGCTCTTCGCGCTGGCTCCCTCCGATGATTTCGCCGATCCGCGGCACCAGCACATCCATGGCGGCGACGGTCTTGCCGTCATCGTTGCTGCGCATGTAGAACGCTTTGATTTCGCGCGGATAGTTCGTGACGATGACCGGCTTTTGGAAAAGCTCCTCGGTGAGGTAGCGCTCGTGCTCGCTCTGCAGGTCCGATCCCCACTCGGTCGGAAACTCCCAGTTGCGGCCGGATTTCTGGAGCAGGCCGATCGCTTCCACGTACGAGATGCGTTCGAACCCCCCTGCCAGCACACCTTCGAGGTTGCGAAACAGTTCCGGCTCGTACCATTTGCTGAGGAATTCCAGATCGGGCCGGCATTCGGCAATGACCTGCTCCACCAGGCTTTTGAGAAACGCTTCGGCCAGATCCTGGTCATCGTTCAGATCGCAGAAAGCCATCTCCGGCTCGATCATGTAGAACTCCGCCAGGTGGCGCGGCGTATTGGAGTTCTCGGCGCGGAACGTGGGGCCAAATGTATACACATTGGCGAACGCCAGCGCCAGGATCTCCGCCTCCAACTGGCCGCTCACCGTGAGAAACGTGTGGCGCGCGAAGAAATCCTGCGCGAAGTCCACGGGCTTGTGCGCACGAACGGCTTCTTCTAGATCGAGCGCGGTCACCTGGAACATCGACCCGGCGCCTTCCGCATCGGAGCCCGAGATGACGGGCGTGTGCACGTAAAGAAAGCCGCGGTCCTGAAAAAACTTGTGAATGGCGCGCGCCAGCGCATTGCGCACGCGGAACACGGCGCCGAACGTGTTGCTGCGTCCGCGCAGATGCCCCAGAGGCCGCAGCGTCTCGAGGTTGTGCTTCTTCTTCTGAAGGGGATACTCTTCCGGCGGCGCCGCGCCATGCACCACCAGGCTGCGCGCCTTCAGTTCGACTGCCTGGCCTTTGCCCGGTGACGCCACCAACTCGCCCTCGACGCTCAGGCAGGCACCCGTGGTGACGCTGGCGATGGTTTCCGCCGCCACCACGCCTTCGTCAACGACGATCTGCAGATCCACCGGCGAGGAGCCGTCGTTCAGTTGAATGAAGTGGACGTTCTTGCCGTCGCGCCGCGTCTTCACCCATCCGCGGGCCGTCACCGCTGCCCCGGGCGTTCCGCGGAGCAGATCGCGGACGTAGCCTCCGGGCTCGATCACGACTCGTCTTCTTCCAGCGCTTCCAGGCGATCGAAGATCTGTTTGACCTGATCGAGCGGATTGGGGACGTCGGGCCGTTCCTTCAACTCGAGCACCAGGGGAAACTGGCCCGGACAACTACGGAATAACTCCATGGTGCGGCGCCAGTTGATGGTTCCGCCCGTAGAGAAGAAGGGGAACAGATGTACATCGTCCGTCCCGTTATTGTCATGTAGATGCGTGGAGCGAATGCGCTCTTTCAGCGCCGCAAACGCGGAGGCGACGCCCTCGTTCATATTGGCGTGGCCCGTATCGAAAACGAAGTTCAACCCGAGGTGCGTCATTTCATCAAATTGCAGAAGCCGCTCCGCGCTCGAGAGCTCGTTGGGAATGTTCTCCAACAGAATCTCCACGCCCCGCTGGCCGGCAAACAGGCTCAGCTCTTCGAGAGCGCTGAAGGCGGCGTCGAACTTGCGCAAATCGAACTCTTCGCCGCCCACCCCGATGTGCTGGATGAGATATCGAAACGGGATCACCTCGGCAATCTCCAACGCGCGTTTGATTTCATCCACCGATTTCAATCGCTGTGCCTTGATTCGTTCGGTGATCGTAATGACGGAATGCGGTCCGGAGCGGCCCCAGATTTCGTCGGTGTACATCGGCGAGTGCAGCGAGTGCATCCGCACCTGCGAGTCGTGGAACCAGTGCCCGAGCTCGGCCACCTGTTCTTTGTTGTAGTAGTCCAGATGCTGGCGCGCGCAAAAGATTTCGACGGAGGGGATACCCGCCTGCTCGATCTTGCTCAACATCGACGTGGTGAGGCGATGGTTGACGAACAAGTGCGTGGACAGTACGTGATTCATCGGGGGTACCCTCGATTCTACTATGTGGACGCCGAACGGCGTTTCCACTCGAACAGCACAATGCCGGCAGCCACCGACACGTTGAGCGATGAGATTTTCCCTGCCATCGGAATGCGCACCAGAGCGTCGCAATGTTTGCGCACGTGTTCGTGCAGGCCCTTGCCCTCAGCGCCCAGCACCAGCGCGGCAGGTTTCGCAAACTCTACTCGGTCGTAATCCTCGGCGCCCCTTTCATCCAGACCGTAAACCCAGTAGCCACGCTCTTTCAGCTCTTCCAGCGTGCGGTTGATGTTGGTGACACGAATGACCGGCAAGTGTTCGAGCGCCCCGGCGGCGGCCTTGGCGACCACATCGGTTAAACCCGCGGCGCGGCGTTCCGGAATCACGACTCCGGCTGCGCCGGCGGCATGCGCCGTGCGGATGATCGCCCCGAGATTGTGCGGATCTTCTACTCCGTCGAGCAACACCAAAATGCCGGTAGTGGAAACCGCGCCCAAATCGGCGTATTTCTTGGCCGCGCCGAGGGCTACCACGCCCTGGTGCGCAGACGTGCCGGCAACGCGGTCGAGCGCGGAGCGCGGCTCGAATCGAACCGGGACTTCGGCCTGCCGCGCCAGATCGACGATGACCTGCACTCTCGGTCCGCCCGCGCCGTGAGCCACCAGCACGCGGTCCAAGGGCCGTCCGCTGCGCAGGGCCTCGGTGACCGGATGGATCCCGCTCAGAACCGCCATCTACGATTCCGGCTCGAGCATGAGTCCATTGTTGAATCGGTTGGTGAAATTGGCCATCGCCGCGACCAGCGTGATCTCGACGATCTGCTGGTTGTCGAAGTGCGCGAAGAGGCTGGCGCGCGAGTCTTTCGCATCGGCCTCACGCGTCAGCTCGCGGGCATAACGAATGGCGGCTCGTTCCGGCTCTGAAAACATGTGGTCTTGTTCGGTCTGCAGCGCGCGCAGCTCGTCTTCGGTGATCCCCGCGCGTTTGCCGCTGGCGACATGGGCGGCGGTGCAGTACGGGCACTCGTTCGCGTAGGAGCACGTCAGGTAGACCAGCTCCTTGACCCGGCGTTCGACCGAGCCCGGCCCCACAACCGCGCCGTAGAACGGCACGAACGTCTTCAGCACTTCGGGACGATTCGCCATCGTGCGGAAGAAGTGATTGGCGCGGTGTGATTTGCTTTCGAGGCCGGCCAGGAATTCATCCTGCTGCGGATCCACCATTTTGATCGCTGTTCCCATAGCAACCAGTATAGGCGGCACGGTAGGCGCGTTTAGTGGGATCCGGCACGGTTTCCGGAGCCGAACGTGCGGATGAAATCGCGGTCGCCCTCGACGAAATCGAAGCTGGCCAGCTCGCCAATGGGCACCCAACGCATGTCGTGGAAGACCAGGTTCCGCGGTTCGCCGATGTGGGACACGATGCGGAAAAAGACGAGCAGAATCGGATCCTTGCCGGGGTATTGGTATTCGTAGCGGGTAATTTCCGGGCCCGCCGCGCTGCGAATCCCGAGTTCTTCTTCCAACTCGCGTGCGACTGCCTGCTCCGGCGTTTCGCCTGCTTCGACCTTGCCTCCCGGAAACTCCCACTTTAATGCGTGGGATTGTTCCGGTTGCCGCTGGCCGATCAACACCTTGCCCTCGTGTTCGAGAATCGCGGCCACGACTTGAACCATGGCCTTATTGGACCACAGCTCAGTGCTTCTTCTCGGCTTGACTGCGTCGCCAGGCATAATAGCCGTCCAGCACCTCGAGTTTCTCGACGTTGGGAACGGGTATGGCCTTGGACGGATCATTCAGGTTCATCACCTGTGCATTCGAGTTGGCAAAAGCGGGCCACTGGGGCAGCCCTTTTCCATTCGGATCGCCGGTCTTCGCGAAGTTTACCCAGTAGGAGGACATCTCTTCCGACACGGCGCGATCGGCTGCGCTTGCCGGCATCGCGGCGCTGAAGTTTCCGAAGACATAGGCGATTTCGCCGCCATGGGCCGCGCCCCAATCCTTGAACTGTGGTGCGTTGGGATATGGCGGCCGATGACTGAAATAGTAGACGAACACCTTGCCCTTGCCCGTTTTGGATTGCAGCCGGGCCCAAGTCCACGTCGGCCAGGCGAAGGCGGTGTCGCGGAACAGATCGCGGTCCGACCGGAGAGCTTCCGAACCTGGGGGATAGGCGGCCAAAATCTTGCCGGCGTACTCTCCATAGCCGGAATGAGTGCTGGCCTGATAGGCCGCGTCGGTGATCGTCGGAACAAACAGCGCGCCCTCGTCAGAATTCGTCCCGATCAGGATAGGTGTGTCGTTGTAATGTCCGGCTTCGTAGAGTTTGTACTGATCGCCGGGCAGCACGTAGCCATCAAAAATGGGCCAAGACCCTGCCAGACCCGGCGGCGAGGCCTTCATCACCTCCTCCGCCGTCCGCTTGCGTGCGTTGGCGATCGAAGCGGCACCCAGCTTCGAAAACAACGTGACGCCATTCTTTTCGCCGGTGGCCAGCGAATCCATGTTCTCGCCACCTTCCATTCCTTGCCGCTCGGGCGCGAAGTTGCCGCCGCTCTCCGAAATCGCGCCTTGAAACAACCCCTTTGCCAAGGGCGATGCCGCCAGCATGCTGACCGCGATTCCGCCCGCCGATTCGCCGAAAATGGTGACGCGGGCCGGGTTTCCGCCGAATGCCGCGATGTTGCGCTTGACCCATTGCAATCCGGCGATCTGATCCAGCAGGCCATAATTACCGGAATGGCCCCCCTGCTCGGCGGTGAGTTGCGGGTGCGCCATGAAGCCGAATGCGCCTACGCGATACGCGACACTCACTACCACCACGCCCTTCTTTGCCAGGTTGGCTCCGTTGTATGTGGCGAGCGAGGTGCCCCCGGCCGTGAAACCGCCGCCATAGATCCACACCATCACCGCCAGGCGGTCGTTCGGCGACTTCGCCGGAGTCCAGACGTTGAGGTACAGGCAATCCTCGTTGGTCGTGAGGGCATCCATTCCCAGCGCCGGCATCACGATTGGAACCTGCATGCACGCGGGCGCGAATTTGTCCGCATTGCGGACTCCGCTCCAATCCGCCGGCGGCTGCGGAGCGCGCCAACGCAGATCGCCGAGCGGCGCCGCGGCGAAGGGAATGCCCTTGTAAATCGTGACCCCGTCTTCAGCCGTGCCTTGCGCCAAGCCGGATTGCGTGTGCACGGGCTTCGGCGTTTCTGCTAACAAGCTCGATACGCACACCAGCGCAATCGAGGCAAACGCAAAAGTTTCGAGTGACTTCATGGTTGTTTCCGCCGCCATTCAGTTTAATGCATGAGGGCAGTCTGTTAACGGGATGGAAACACCGAACGGGCGGGACTCTAGTTTCCCTGCCGGAAGTTGCGCACTCCGATGCCGATCTTCGCGAAACTCGTCACGTAGGTGAGGATGCGCAGGCTGCGGCTGTGAGGGTATTTCAGGTTGGCATAGGTAGCCAGGGCGTCCAGCGGCAACGAGACACCGAGATACGCGCCGGTGCGCAAGCTGCCATTATTCGAAGCCAGGAATGGGTTGGATTCGCGCGTGGCCGGATTGTTCGCAAGGGCGTAGCGGGTGCTTGCCAAATCCAACGCGGTTGCGCCCCAGATCAGGCCGACGCGCAGCCATCGATCGCGAGGCCGTGCGCTGTGATCGCCCGAAGGGATCCCTTGGACCAGCGAAGAAGGGGGCACTGGTTCGGCCGGCAGGGCGCCTGCCAGAGAAGTGCCTACTGCGGCGAGTAATAGTGAAAGAACGCAAACGAATCGCAACATTCCAGCTCTCTTCCGTGCGCCGCCTCTGATCGGGGGCGCCGGAATAGTAATCGGCAGGAGAAGTGGAAAGCTGCAGAACGAGCAGGCAGACGCTGCGGGTGTGCCTGCCGGCAAGCAAGGATGGGGCTAGGCGATGGCGTTCAGAAGCTGCCGGGCGAGATAGACGGCGGAGTGGTTGCGATCTACCATGATGATCCGGGCCTTGGGATAGGTGGACTTTACTTTGCGCAAGACCGTTCCGGAATTGGGCATGGCCGTATCGAGCACCACGATCTGAACCTGCTGCTGCTTCGATGCATTGCCGATGGCTTGCATGCCCGACTTGCTGTTGCTGGCCACCAGCACATCGTAGCCACGCGGCTCGACGGTGGTGATAACGCTGAGTTGATCGGCGCGGTTGGCGGCGACCACCAGGACGGCGGGGCGCACCGGCGCTTCTTTTTGAGGATTCAGGGTCGAGACCACCATGGCGCGGCCGCTTTCGCTAAGGCCGATATCAAAACCGGCGATGGTACCAAGGGTGAGTACCGCCATCCCCAAAGTTTTCGGAATGATCGAAATGTTCATGGCCTGAATCTCCTTAAGAATCTTTCTTGTAGAGCTTGTGCCGCCCTACACTTGCCATTCTGCGGTAAATCGAATTGGCTTAAAAGTTCTAGAGGTTTGCCGGGGTACTGGAACCCCTGAACTTGCCGTGGAATGAACCAGTTACGCCAGCTAGAATAGAACCTGGAATGTACTCGGAACGGCTTTTGGACCATTTCCAGAATCCGCGCCACGTAGGGGAACTGGATCCGCCGGCGGTCACAGTGGAGGTTTCCAATCCCGCCTGCGGCGATATTCTGCGGCTTTCGGTGCGGTTTTCGGGAGAAACGGCAGCCGAGGCGCGTTATAAGGTGCGCGGTTGCACAGCTTCGATTGCGGCCGGCTCGGCGCTGACGGAATGGATCACGGGCAAAACGCGCACCGAAATCGCGGCGGTGAATTCCTCAATCGTGGAAGAAGCCGTGGGTGGCTTGGCCGCGGAATCGAAGCATGCCGCGGTGTTGTGTGTGGACGGCGTCAAAGCATTATTGCGCCGCGCGGAAACGTTACAGCTCAACAGCGGCTGACCGTAGCAGGTCCATCTCGTGAACCAGCCGGACGAGGCCCAAACTGCAGTCGGCGAAATTGGCGCTGGCGGCCTTGACTTCAATCTCTTTTAAGATTGCCGCGGCCGAGTTGGCCCCCACGTTGGCACACGCGCCTTTCGAATAGTGCGCCAGGCGCATGCAGCGCGTCACATCCTGCTCCGCGATCGCCGCGTTGAGTAATTTCATCTGTCGGGAGGTGTCATCGATCAGAGCGGCGAGAATCTCCCGCATGAGTGCTTCGTCATCCAAAGTCACATCGCGCAGTTGGTCCCGGTCGAGCGTATCTGTCTTGCGAGCATCCACGTTTTCATTGTGGCAATCTCACCGGGCATTGGAAATTCCCCAGACGCCTTAGATTCCATGCGGGAATACCTTAGCGTGGACGCACTGCTCCAAACTGAAAGGCAGTACTCAATACCTGGTTCTGGGGGCTTACCAAAGCGCTGGCCATAAAACCGGGTTCCAGCGGCGTGCCGAAACGCATATCGAAAACTTCTACATTCCGACTGCCAGGGGGCTCGGCAGCCGGTGTCACGCGCCACAGTGGAAATTGCGAAAACAAGAGAAAGGTCTGAATCGTAGCGGTTTGGCGCGCCACCGCGATCGCGGGATCCATACTTGGCTTCTGGAACATCGGGCCGTGCAAAGGATCGAACTGGCGGCTCAGATCGACCTCGCGCACCCGATACCAGTCCGGCGTCTCCACCAAGCCGCGCCACACGACGGGATTGAGCGTGGGCATGGCGGCCACGTGCGTGGGGGGTTCGCCAGCGTACGTCCGGGAGTCGAGCACTGCCGCCGCTCGTTCGTGCAAGACACCGCGGCCGAGGTTGTAGGCCAGCAGGAAGATCAGGGCGAACCAGGCAAAGCCGCGGCCGTGGTACTTCGGCCGGCGTTGATTCGATGTGATCTCGGAAGTCACCAGGCGCGAGAGAAACGGGCCGATAATTCCAAGCAGCAGGGCGCTCCAAATCCACGGGTCCACCACCGGCGTCCAGTCCAGCCTCAACCAGGCGGACGAGAACGGGAGCAGCATGCGGATGCCATACACATTCGTGTAGTCGAGCAGCAAGTGCGAGCCGATGGCTACCAGTGCCGCCAGCATTGCCCCGCCCCAGCGGATTTGCCGCCGCGCCAACACCCAAACCAGCGCCACGGTCAGCGCAGCCATCACCGGCATGGCGATGATCGAGTGAGTAAGATGCCGATGGTAGTGCAGGTAATTCAGCGGACCACCGGTCAAGGTGACGATGTCGATATCGGGTGCGTTGGCGGCCAGAATCAGGATCGGGGTGGCCAGCGGTGTGAGCCGGTTCAAGCCGGCGCGGCTCAAGAACAGACCGGTAGCGCTGTGGGTCAGCGGATCCATAGCGGAGGAATGCTTTATTTTACGGGAACGGCGAAAGGGGAGTGGCGGCTGGCCCTCCCCTTTTCCTTCGCGGTCAGGCCGTGAGGGGAAGCCGGATCGCGACGTTTTTCAGCGCTTTGGGCGGCGGGAGCGGCGGCAGAGGATGAACGTCTTCGTTGTGGATCACGCCGCCGAAGTATTCGTCGAGGGGAAAGAGCGGGTACGGCTCGAGTTCGGCGAAGGTCCGCCCCAGCGTCTGCTGAATTCGGTAGACCGCATGGAAGAAATTGCCGCGGTCCATACCGAGGCGGCGGCAGCACAGCCTCCAGTCCCCGCCGAGTAAGAAATAGAAGCGGAAAATGCGGTAGTCCGCATCGTCCAGCGTTCGCCTGCTAACCAGGCAAAAGTCGGCCATGAACTCCTCCCGCTTGCGGGAATAGACACGGCAGCCCTCCTTGCCTCCGCTGAATTCCAGCGAAACGGTGCTGATGTGACCCGACTTGGCGGCGCACTCGCGGAAGCGGTTATGACAGGCGCGGAAAATGGCACGAAACACGCAATGGCACGGTACCTCTTTCCCTTTATGGACAAGACGGGAGCCGTGACCGTGACAGGAAGTGCACGATACTTTGGCTAGGCCGATTGCGTTTGAGCGATTCCAGTGCATTGAGAGAATGTCCTCCTGGCGGCGGCCACCTTAAGAACTGGCGCGGGCCGCGACCTCTGTGAAACAACTTTCTCCAATCTAGCCGCACTTAAAAATTCGTCAAGCAAATCAAATAAACTATAAAAATTATCTAAGGTTTATGATAGCGGGATAATTTGTGTTAAGCTGCTAATTTCAGGCGGCTTAAAATTGCAGAAATCGATGCGATTTCTTAACCAAAAATGCGCAGGCCTTTTCTTTCTGACTAAGAGGAGGCAGTACTCCTCTATTTCGACAAGGAATACATCAATCGATGGCGATTAACTTCCAGGGGCTTCAGACGCGGCTGGTCGTGCATTTGCGGCACCGCGTGCGCAGCGGAGAGATCACCGAGCGCAGCCTCGCGCGGGTCACCGGCATTTCGCAACCGCACCTCCACAACGTTCTCAAGGGAAAACGTTTTTTGTCTTTCGAGAAATCCGATCAGATTCTGCATCAATTACACCTCGATTTAATGGACCTGATCGAGACAGACGAGCGGCAAGTGAGCTAGCCGCGGGCATCGCGGCCACACTTCGGTATGCTGGAGGGGGAGGGGCGGCGGCGGAGTGGCTCGGTTCGACGAGGTGCGCCTGAAACGGCTGGCGCGCAATATTGACGCGCTGGCCGACAAGGACCAGGTGCTAGTGAGCCACGCCCGCGAAATGGCCGGTCTGCGCCGCCGCGCTGCGTCGGAACTGCATGCCATTTGCGCGGAATTCGTGGTTTCGGTGAACCGCCTGCTTTCGCGCAGCGAAATCTCTCTCGATCCGCCCGATTTTTCGGAGGATGCCTTTCATGAAGAAGGCACGCACCTGCTACAAATCAACAGCCGCGGCCGGATTCTGCAAATCGAATTCGAGGCCACGCCCGAACTCGTCTCCACGGAGGACTTCCGAATTCCCTACACCATCCAGGGCTCCGTACGGGCATTCAACCAGCAATTTCTCGAAAAGGACCTGATCGAGGAACAACTGGTCTTCTACACGATCGAAAAGGACAAAAAAATGTGGCGGTTTTTCGATGCGCGTACGCACCGCTCGGGGCCGTTCGACCAGCATTACCTGGTGGGTTTGATGGAACAGTTGCTTTAGGCGCGCGGCCGGACCTCACGAATTCCCGATTTATGCCGATACGGTCACTTGAGGCGCCTCCGCACAGCCTGCCGACTATCCCAGCCATGCTAATCGATCTGGATCTGGCGCAGAACCGCGCTCCGGCCGTGCTGGCGGAGACGCCTCCCCAAAAATTGTAGGACAGACGATCGCTTTGTGCCGTCTGTCCGGATCGCAGACCGCTAAAAGGCGACGGTCTGCGCCACGTAAACCACTTGATGACCCTGGGCTAGGCTAATCCGGAACGTTGGAGCAAAGCCGACAGATCCGGATCTCGCCCCATGAACTTCCGATAGAGGCCGGCGGGATCTTCGCTGTCGCCTTTCGACAAAATGTTCGCGCGAAATGCGGTGCCGATTTCGCGGCTGAAAATGCCGTTGTCGCGAAAACGGGTGAACGCGTCGGCATCGAGCACCTCCGCCCACTTGTACGAGTAATAGCCGGCGCCATAGCCGACCGGGCTGGCAAACAGGTGGGTAAACCCCGCGATCATCGCGTGCCCTGGAGGCAGCGGAGCGGGGCTGAACTGTTCGAGAACTGCACGGGTGTATTCCACCGGGTCGCCATCCCGGTCGGGTGCATAGCGGACATGCAACAGCAAGTCCACAAAGCCGAACCCGAGTTGCCGCATCTGGGCGTTGGCCGCGCGGAACGTGCGGGCGCGTTTCATCTTCTGAAAGAGTTCTTCCGGAATGGGCTCGCCGGTCTCCCAATGGCGGGCAAACAGATCGAGCGCCTGGCGTTCCCAGCACCAGTTCTCCATGATCTGCGAAGGCAGTTCGACAAAATCCCACGCCACGTTGGTTCCGGCCAGCGTGCGAATTTCCACGCGGCTCAGCAGATGATGCAACAGGTGGCCGAATTCGTGGAAGATGGTCTCCACTTCGCGGTGTGTCAGCATGGCCGGCTTGTCCCCAATGGGCTGCGTGAGGTTGCCGCAGATCAGACCGAGGTGGGGATGAAATCCATCGGCCGCCGGTCCGCCGGTGATGAGCGAGTCCATCCACGCGCCGCCGCGCTTATTTTCGCGCGGGTACCAGTCGGCGTAGAATCCGCCCAATAGAGCCCCGTCGCTATCGTGAATGTTGTAATAGCGCACCTGGGCGTCCCACGCCGGAACGCCGGCTTCTTCGGTGACCCGAATTCCGTACAGGCGGCCCACCAGATCGAACAGGCCCGTCACGACGCGTTCCAGCGGAAAGTACGGGCGCAGCGCCTCTTCATCGAAGGCGTACAGTGCCGCGCGCTGCTTTTCCGCGTAATAGCCAACGTCCCAGGGTTGGAGGTCCGGCGCGGACTGTCCTTCGACGGATCTGCGGAATTCGAATAGCTCGCGATTCTCTTCGCGAAACCGCCGCTCGGTCTTGGCCTTCAGATCTTCCAGGAACTCCAGCGCACGCGCGCCCGTGTGCGCCATGCGATCTTCCAGAACAAAGTCCGCAAAATCGCGAAAGCCGAGTAGACGCGCTTTCTCCCGGCGCAGCTCGATTATCTTTGCCAGCGCTGGACGGTTATCCCAGGCGCCTCGCGTGGCGCGGACGCTGTAAGCCTCATACACCTTGCGGCGGATGGAGACGTCGTCCAGGTAGGTCATCACGGCGAAGTAATCGGGCGCCTGCAGGGTGAAGCGCCAGCCCTCGACGCCCTTGCGCTTAGCACTTTCGCGGGCCGCCGCCACGGCCGTGGGGGGTAATCCGGCCAGGTCCTTCTCGTCGTTGAGAACGAGCTCGAAGGCATTGGTGGAGTCCAGCACGTTCTCGCCGAACTTGGTGGTGAGCTGGGTAAGCTCGACATCGATTGCTCCGAGGCGCTTCTTGCCGGCGTCGTCCAGATCCGCGCCATGCCTGCGGAATGACTCAATCGTCTTTTTCAGGAAGCGTCCGCGCTCCCCAGAAAGCGCGCTGGCCTCGGATGTGGCGGCATACGCCTTCACGGCGTTCCACAGACCGGCATGGAGCGGAATGCCGGCATAGAAGGCGCTTACCTCCGGCTGCGCGGCATTGAAGGCCGAGCGCAGCTCCGGATAGGTGGCCACCGATTCCAGATGCCGCACCACACCCATGGCATAATCCAGCGGTTCCGTAAGGATGTCCAGTGTCAGCATCGTATTTGAGAACGTGCGCTCCCCCGGTTCAGCGGCAATCTGTTCCAAGCGCGCGCGGCTATCGGCCAGCAGTGTGGTAATCGCCGGCTGCACGTCTGCGGCGCGTATCTGGTGGAACGGAACGCGGAACTTTGGGGTAAGCAGTGGATTGACTGGACTAGGGCTGGGCATCAATATCGAGAGTAGCAAGCCCCGAACGAGGCAGCGGCTCGCCCGGAGTAGCAACGGGGTAAGGGAGTTTCCGGAGGGTGTAACTGGTCCAGGCCCTTCCAAAACGGGTAGGATAGAGTGAGCATGGGTTGTGAATCGAATGGGACGCAACGTCGCGTCCCCGCTGAGGAACGGCTAAATGTTTTTGCTCTGGTGATTTACCTCCCCGACCCGTTAAGCCGCTTCCTGGATGATCTGCGTTGCGAGTTGGTTCCCCACGACAAGCCCCACGCACATGTGAGTGTTTTGCCGCCTCGTCCGCTGGCCGTCGACTCGTCGATAGCATCGGATCAGGTTCGCTCTCTGACCGACGCATGGTCGCCCTTTGAGATCGAATTGACCAGCATCGAGATGTTTCCCGTAACCAATGTCATTTATCTCGAACTGGGGGCTGGCGCCGCGGAATTGCGCGAACTACATAAGGCCATGAACGCCGGCCCGCTCGCCTTCGACGAACCGTTTGTCTATCATCCCCATGTGACCCTCGCCCAGGAGCTTCGCAGTTCCGACGTCGCAGCCGCGCACGCGACGGCGCGCCGCCGCTGGGAGAGCTACCGCGGCAAACGCAGCTTCCGCGCCGAGCGCGCGGTGTTTGTGCAAAACACGCTGCACAATATTTGGGTCGATCTGGCGGAGTTTGGCTTGGGCACCGTCGCCGTGCGGTAAAGCAGTCCTCGCCTGTAGCGGCAAATTCCAGAGCTTCGACGTTCGTGCAAAAACCACTGCTCCCTCAGAGTGCGGCTCGGTCGCGCGAACTCCGAGTTATTTCGGCTTCAGCGCATGTTTGAGACGGCTTACAATGTCGGAGGCAGTGCGATCCATTTCCGTGTTACTGGAGTTTTTCGAAGGCTGGTATGCCGACCACAATACTTCGTGGGTTTTCGGATCCACCAGGAAGACGGTTCCCTTGCCGCGGCCGAAGCCGCCAGAGGTCGCAGGATTGCTCAATTTGTTGACCGTTTCCGTGGGAAGTACGTGTGCGCGAGGCTGGTCCGCGGTTTCATCCGAAGGAGGCGGAGGCGGGGTTGGCTTGCTCACCGGTTCGGGGGAAGGGAGCAGGTCCGTCAGCCTCTCCTCGAAGCTTTCGCCGATGCGGTCGGTAAAAATCGCGTCCGCCCGCTTGGGGTCGGTCACCACCTGGAACAGGTGTTCGTTGGTGAGACGATTCGCCAGATACTGGTCCAGGCCTTTCGACATGGGCAGCAGGTACACCGAATGCACTCCCTCAAGCTCCGCGCCCGAGAGCAGCATGCCGCCACAGCCAAGGAGAAGGAAAAAACGCTTCATTGATGATCCCATCATATCAATGGACGTTTTTTGCCATGTATAAAGACCAATCGATCACCGTAATAATTCCGTGTCTCAACGAAGAGCAGGGCATCGAGAGCGTGCTGCGCGCCATGCCGGACTTTGTGGACGAAGTGATCGTGGTGGACAACAACTCGACCGACCGCACTTCGGAAGTGGCTGCCTCGCTGGGAGCCAAGGTGATCCGCGAGGATGTGCGCGGCTATGGACGCAGCTACAAACGCGGTTTTACGATGGCGACGGGCGACCTGATCATCACGCTGGATGGGGATCACAGCTACCCCGTGGATGCGCTTTCCTACCTGATCGAAGCGTTTCGCCACCTGGACGTCGATTTCCTGAACGCGTCGCGGTTTCCCGTGCAAGACTCCGAAGCCATGAGCTTCAAAAACAAGCTCGGCAACCTGGTGCTGTCACTCGCGATGTCGGTGCTGTTCCTGCGCTGGGTGCACGACTCGCAGTCGGGTATGTGGGTCTTCCGCCGCGCGATCCTCAAAGAGATGAAACTCGAGTCCGACGGGATGGCGTTTTCGGAAGAAATCAAGGTGGAAGCGTTGCGCAGCCCGCGAATCCGCTTCCGCGAGATTTCCATCCACTACACGTCGCGCCTGGGCGAAACCAAACTGAATGCGTGGCGCGACGGTTTCCGCAACCTGGCGTTTCTGGTGAAGAAGCGCTTCTTTCGATGAGCCTCACCGCCATTGTGCCCGTGTGGAACGGCCGCGAGTACCTAGCCCATCTGTTGGCCAGCCTGGCACGGCAGACCGAGCCAGCGAGCGAGCTGCTGGTAGTGGACAACGGTTCCACGGACGGTGCTCCGGAGTTGGCGCGGGAACACGGCGCACGCGTAATTGCCATGGGGCGCAACGCCGGATTCGCGCCCGCCGTGAATCGAGGCATTCGAGAAAGTGGAACCGAATGGGTGGCTGTGCTGAATAGCGATGTAGAATTGGCGCCGGACTATTTTGCCACGCTGCGGCGAGCCGGCGCACCATTTGCCACGGGGAAAATACTGTCCGCTAAATCGCCGGACCGCGTCGATGCGACCTTCGATGCGATCGCGCGAAGCGGCTGTGCGGCGCGGCTGGGTCAAGGCTCAGTCGATGGGCCGTTCTATTCCAAGCGCCGCTCAATCTGGTCCGCGCCGTGGACCGCCGCCGTGTTTCGTGTCGAGATCTTCGAGCGTGTTGGATTGCTCAACGAAGCCTTTGAATCCTACCTGGAAGACGTGGAGTTCGGAATCCGCTGCGCGCTCCACGGCATCTCCGGTTTGTACGTGCCGGAGGCCGTCGCCTGGCACCACGGCAGCGCGGCGCTCGGCCGGTGGCATCCCGAAACGGTACGCCGCATCGCACGTAATCAGTGTTACGTCGTCGCCATTCACTATCCGTTCGGTTACACCTGGCACATTCTGGTGGGTCAGGCGTTGTGGGGATTGGTGGCAGCGCGGCATGGCGGTATGGGAGCGTGGTTCCGCGGAAAGGGGGAAGGCCTCTGGAATTATCGGCGCTTCCGCAAGCAGCACTCGCTGGGGGTCACGGCGGTGCTCGACGAATGGTTCGGCGAGAATGAGAAATTCATTCGCGATCAGGAGCGTGTCGCCGGCTGGCACTGGTACTGGAAGATGTACTTTCTTCTCACCGGCGGTGGGACAAAGTGACACATGTCCGACATTGGCGTCGTGGTCGTCACGTATAATTCCGCGGCGGTGATCGGCGCATGCCTGGACGCGGCGATGGGCGCCGGCGCGGATCTTGTGGTGGTGGATAATGCCTCGACGGACGCGACGCTAGTCGAAGTGAAACGCCGCAGTGTACGTTTGATCGCAAATTCGACGAATCGGGGATTCGCCGCCGCGGTCAACCAGGGGTGCGCGGAGTTGAACTGCCCCTATCTGTTGCTGCTGAATCCGGACGCGATCCTCGCAAGCGATCTCGATCCTCTCAGGGCCGCGTGCGATCTGCCCAACGCGGCGGGCGCCGGCGGCCGGCTCCTGGGAGCCGATGGCCAACCCCAAGCCGGTTTCATGGTTCGGAGGCTTCCGACGCCCGCGGCTCTGATTTTGGAAGCTCTCTTGCTAAATCGCGTCTGGCCGGGAAACCCGATCAATCGGAAGTACCGCAGCTTGGATCTGGATGATTCCCGGTTGCAACCGGTGGAGCAACCCGCGGGAGCGTTTCTGATGATCCGGCGCGACGTTTGGCAGGCACTCGGCGGCTTAGACGAAAGATTTTGGCCGGTGTGGTTTGAGGATGTCGATTTTTGCCGGCGCGCAATCGATGCGGGATATTCCTTGCATTATGCGCCGCAAGCTGTTGCAAAACATACGGGAGCGCACTCGTTTCGCGCGTTAACACTGGAGATGCGGCGCATTTACTGGTATCGTAGTTTACTAAGATATTCTGCGAAACACTTTCGCCGGCCGGGGGTGAGGGCGGTGTGTTTGGCAGTGGTTGCAGGCTCGTGCGTGCGCGCCGTTTTGGAGTCGGCGCTGGAAATGAGTTTGCGGCCGATCGCGGCGTATGGCAGCGTCGTGCGGCTGGCCGGCCGTGCATTCTTCGGCCACGAGGTCGGTGGGGTTCCGTCCGTCCTCAATCTCAAAGGGTAAACGGATGTTCAGAAGGTTCGGCCTCTCAGGTTCAGGTTCAGTTCATGCACAACGACTTCGTCTCCGTCACGATAGTTACTTACAATAGCGCGCGATTTATCCGGCGTTGTCTCGAATCGGTGTTGGCGCAGGATTATCCCAGGCGCGAGATCATCGTCATCGACAACGCTTCCACCGACGACACCACCGGAGTCTTGAAACAATTTGAAGACCGGTGCCGGGTCGTCTACAACCAGCAAAACCTGGGTTTCGCTGCGGCTCAGAATCAAGCCATTGGCTTGTCGAGCGGCGATTGGATTCTGACGCTGAATCCCGATGTGCTGCTCCTGCCCGGATTCATTCTGTCGCTCGTACAAGCCGGACAATTCGATCCCGAAATCGGGACGGTGTGCGGGAAGCTGCTGACGATGTCGGCGAAGTTTGAAATACCGGCCAAGCCGCGGGTGGATTCGACCGGAATTTATTTCAATCCCATGTTGCGCCATCTGGATCGCGGCAGCCAGGAGGTGGATAACGGCCACTACCTGCGATACGAGTACGTATTCGGCGCCACCGCCGCGGCAGCGCTGTACCGCCGCGCGATGATCGAAGATATCTCGCTCGACGGTGAATTCTTCGATTCCGATTTCTTTGTGTACCGCGAAGACGCCGATGTTGCCTGGCGGGCGCAGCTGATGGGCTGGAAGTGCCTGTACGTCCCGTATGCGCGCGGGTACCACGTGCGCAAAGTCCTGCCGGGAAACCGGCGCGCGCTGCCACCCGAGATCAACATGCACTCGGTGAAGAATCGCTTCCTCATGCGTCTGAAGAATATCCGCGGCGATCTGTACCGGCGCAACTGGCTGTCAATCACGGCGCGCGATATCACCGTGATCACCTGCTGCCTGCTATGGGAGCACACGTCGCTCAAGGCATTTTGGTTTCTGGCGAAGAACTGGAACCGCGTTCTGGCGAAGCGGCGCTTGATCCAGGCCCGGCGGCGGGTGGACGATGAGTACATGGCCAGTTGGTTTCAGTACGTCCCGGTAACGAAGAAGGCGCCGAAAAAGATGGCGCGTGTACAGCCCAGTTCCGAAGCCGCGAAGACCACGGGCGCCATGTAGCCGTGCGCATTGCCTTGCTCGGCACGCGCGGCATCCCTGCCCGGTATGGCGGATTTGAAACCTTCGCCGAAGAGCTTTCCACACGCCTGGTGGCGCGCGGACATCAGGTAACGGTTTATTGCCGCGAGCGGTCTTCGGAAAACCCCTACCGCGGTGTTCAACTCCAATATCTGCCGACCATGCGCCACAAGTATCTCGACACGGTGGCTCACACTTTGGTCTCCACCTTGCACCTGCTGGGATACCGCGTCTTAGGGTATCGCTTCGATGCAGCGCTCTATTGCAACGGTGCGAATGCCCTGTTCACTATCTGGCCGCGCTGGTTCGGCGTGCCGGTGGCGCTCAATGTGGACGGCATCGAACGGAAGCGGAAGAAGTGGAACCGGCTGGCCAGGTGGTGGTATCTGGTGTCGGAACGGCTGGCCACGTTTTGCCCCACCGCGGTGGTTACGGACGCCCGCGCGATCCAAGACTACTATCGCGAGCGTTACGGAAAGTCGAGCGTGTTTATTCCGTATGGCGCGGACATCGGCGCCGTGGGAAGCACCGAAGTCCTAAAGACGCTGGGGCTGGAGCCGCAGCGCTACTTTTTGTACGTGAGCCGGATGGAGCCGGAGAATCGGGCACTCGAAGTGCGCCAGGCGTTCGAAACGGTGGCGACGCCTTTCAAGCTCGCCCTGATCGGCGACGCTCCGTACGCGCGCGACTACATCCGGCGGGTGCGGGAGACACTTGATGTGCGCGTGCTGGCGCCCGGAGCGATCTATGGGCAGGGCTACCACGAGCTCGAATCGCACTGCTTCGCCTACATCCACGCGACCGAGGTAGGCGGTACGCACCCGGCGCTGATTGAAGCCATGGGCCGCGGAGCGCTGGTGTTGTACCGGAATACGCCGGAAAATGCCGAGGTCGCAGGCGAAGCCGGAATTCCCTTCGAGCCCGAAGAACTCGCGGCGAAGATGCATCTGGCACTCGAAATGAGCGACTACGACCGCGATACGTTGCGCCAGCGAGCCATGGAACGGGTGCGTGCGCACTACTCGTGGGACGCTGTGACGGATGCGTATGAACGGCTGCTGAGCGGCTTGACGCATTGATGTATGCTGGCGGGATGCGAATTGTCGTTTGCGCCGCGCTGATTTCCGCTCTGGCCGCCACAGCCACCGGCCAGTCCAACCAGAATGCCGCTCCTGCTGCGGCGAAGTCCGCGTTACCCGCCGACATCGACCCACAATCCTACTCGCGCCTGCCGCTGATCCATCGCGAAGATCTGGACGATGCCGGCAAGAAGATTTACGACATGGTGGCCGCGCCCAACAAAGTTGCTCCACCCACTGGACCGGTGGCCGTTTCGTTGTATAGCCCGAAGGTGGCCGAAGCAATGCGCCTGCTCAACGACTACTTGCGCTTCGGCGGTGTGCTGGGGCGCCGCACCACCGAGGTCGCGATCCTGGTTGCCGCGCGCGAATTCGATCAGGCGTACGAATGGTCGGGCCATGAACAGGCGGCCCTGACCAACGGCGTGGATCCGTCGATCATCGATGTCATCCGGAATGGCAAGGATGTGACGGGCCTAGCCGAAAAAGACAGCGTCGTTATCCGTTGCGGGCGGCAACTGTTCCGTGAACACAAGCTCAGCTCCGATCTCTACGCCAAAGCGGTCGAGCTATTCGGGAAACAGGGAACGTTTGAGATGGCCGCGGTGATGGGCGATTATGCCATGGCGGCGATCATGCTAAGTGCTGTCGACCAGCATCTGCCGCCGGATCGCAAAGTGTTCCCGCTGCCGCCGGCGAGGTAGATGTTCCCGCTCCCTATGGTCGCGGTTCCTTGTCTAGGGGCGGCCATCCCTCACGTGTCGACTCAGCCGCGCGGCACCCCGTCGATTTTCGCCGCCAGAATGAAATCGCTCTCTGTCAGGCCGTTAATTTTGTGCGTCCAGATTTCCACCCCGACCTTCCCCCATGACAGATACAGATCCGGATGGTGGCCTTCCTGCTCGGCGATGGCGCCGGCGCGGTTGACGAAATCGAGCGCTTTCAGGAAATCGGGGAAGGCGTAGTTCTTTCGCAGGTGGTGCCCGTTCACGACATCCCAGCCGCTCACCTGGGATTTCAGATTGTCCAATGCCTCGCCGGTGAGTGGCGGCACGCCGCCGCGGCACGGAACGCAATGCTTCTCGGCTAAACTCATAAGCGCTAGTTTATCGCCCGGAGGAGCCAAACCCGCCCACGCCGCGCCGTGAATCTGTGAGTTCCCGCTCAGTCCACTCCACGGCCTCATAGCGCGCGATAATCATCTGCGCGATCCGGTCGCCAGCTTCGATGGTGTAGGGCTGCGGCCCGAGGTTGAGCAGAATCACGCGGATTTCGCCGCGGTAGCCGGGGTCGATGGTCGCTGGGGCGTTGGGCAGCGTGATTCCATGTTTCAAGGCCAGGCCGCTGCGCGGGCGCACCTGCGCTTCATACCCGGGGGGCAGTTCGATGGCAATGCCGGTGGGCACGACCTGCGGCAAGCCGGGGTCGAGCGTGACCCGAACTACCGCGTGCAGGTCCATCCCGGCGTCTTCCTGGGGGCCATGCGCGTACGCGGGGAGGACGGCGTCGGGGTGCAATCGGTGGATGGCGATGCGCATCACTCAGCGCAGCCTCATCGCCAGAGCTTGCGCCATGGGATGCAGCGCGCGGAGTTCGGCCAGCACGAACGCCAGATCGCGCGGATCGGTCCCCTTCGCGGCTTTCGCCGGCGCTTCCACGTCGATCTTCACGCGCAAAGCTTCTGAGACGGGATGGGGGAGCCGTACGTTCACCGAAAAATTCCCCCCGCCGATCGATTGCTCCGCCAGGGAATCACCGACAGCCACGCGCACGCGGGCTTGAGGAGCATCATCGGGCCGCCAGCCGCGCAAGGTGATGCCGGAAACCGCCGCCACCGGTTGGATGCCGATTTCGGCATGCGAAGCGACCCAGTCATCGGCGTAGACTCCGATCGATTCGCCCGTCTGTGTCGCGTAGCCGGTCAGACGCGCCCGTACGCGGTTGGGCGAGTTCTGAATGAGTGAATTTCTCTCGGCGATCTCGCGGTTTTTGTCGAGCTCCATTTTCTGATACAGCTCGATCCAGTTGTCGCGCCGGATCAAGAGGCGCGCCAGTTCATCGGCATCTTGCGCGGTCAGCGTGTAGCCAGCCTGGATTCGCTCGGGAAGGAAGCGCTGCACGTAGAACGTGCCGTGCATCGGTGCGATCTCATCGGCGGGGCGCTCCTTGGTGTACAGGTAAATCGAAATCGACTTGCGGGAAAGATGCCGTTTATCGGGCGGCAGATTGATGCGCGGAAAACCGTGCCAGGAGTACTCGTTGGTCTCGAACATGACGGCGCGGTTGAACAGCGGATCGAACGCGCGAATCTGATTCTCAAACGGCTTGCGTGGATTCGAGTGAATCTCGATGGCGCCGCCCCACTCCGTGCGCCATTCCTTGTTCATGTAGACGATCAGATTGAGCCGCCGGTGCAGTTGCATCGTGATGTCGTAGTTGAAATCGACGTGCGGGTCGAGTTCCTGCCCGTGGTGGTTGTCGTGCGTTCCGCCGCCGAACATCTTCGGGTCGAGAATCAGGTCGGGGATGCCCGAGAGCTGGCTTACCAGTTCGAGAAATGGAGCCGAGCCGAGGGCCTCGTAAAGCTCCCGATAGGTCGGACTGATCTCCTTGATGTTCGGGTTGACGCCTTTCTTGCCCACCTGCCCGCCTTCATTGATCGCGAGCTTGGGATCGAAGCTGGGGAAATCGTCGAGAAGCCGGTCGGCGAAGGATGGCTCGAAGAAGTTCTCGATGATGACGTGTTTAAACGGCTGGGCGTGGAGAAAGGCTTCACAGTAGCGATCGGCGTCCTGGTGAACGGCATCAGACACGTGGTCGATGCGGGCAAGATTGGTCTGCAAGCTAGGGGCTCCTCGTTACAGGATACGCCAGTGGGGTCAGGCCTTCCGGCCTGCAGCCGGGCTTCTGCCCGGCGTTCGCGTGTGTTGAGGTAGCCCCAAGAACGCCGGCAAGAATGCAGGCGGCAGGCCAGAAGGCCTGACCCCACCCAAACGCCTCATCACCGCGATCTCATTTGCCGTGGCGCAGACCGTCGTTTTTTGCGGTCTGCGAAAAACGGCAGACGGCACAAAGCGACCGTCTGCCCTACATCCGCAGAGCGCTATGATAGCGTCTTGACTCCACCCAAACGCGTCATCACCGTGGCGCCCATGCCGCCCGAGAGGAGCGCCTACGCGCTGGCCCGTTATAGCCGGTCGCCCGATTCGATCCGCGATTCCATCGAGTGGGTGCGCACCCATGACTCCCGCAAATTCCTCGAGAGTTTCTACTTCCAATATGGCCACGCGTCGATCGCCGATCTGGGCCATGCCACCGTTTGCTTCGAGGGAATCTCGGAACTGGCTGCGGCGGAAATCGAAGCGGAGCAGCTATGGGATGGCCAGGCCCGCTCGTCGCGGTATCAGGATTTTTCGCGCTCCGGTTTCGTGACGCCGGGTGAGTTGTCGGCGGAGGATGCTGCAGCGTATCGCGCCGCGGGTGAGGCGCTGCTGGCGGCTTACGGCGAAGTGAACCGCATCGCGTTCGATTATCTCAGCGACCATTTGCCCCGTCCCGAAGACATGAAGCCGGCAGTGTACCAGCGCAACGTCGCGGCGCGCGCCTTCGATGTCGCCCGTTACCTGCTCTTCTGGGGAGTGCCCACGAATGTCGGCCAGGTGACCAGCATCCGCACGTTGGAGCGGCAGATCCGGCGCCTGAAAGTTTCCGGATATGCCGAACTCCGCAGTCTTGCTGAGGAAATCTCCGAGGCCTGTGCCGCCGAGCCGGAATGCCGCTGGGACCCGAACATCGCGGGCGAAGCGGTCGCGCCGACGCTTGCGCGCCATGCTGATCCGGACCAACACGCTGCTCGCGCGCGCCAGGATTTGCGCCTGTGGGCCCAACAGAATTTGCCACCCGCAGCCGGCGGGAGCGCTCCGCGCGTCGATCTGCTGCGCCCGGCGCACGTACCCGCCGATATTGTGGCCACTCTGCTGTACCCGGTCACGTGCCGGCCTTTCCGCGAGTTATACGACCTGGCCTGCGGGTGGAGCGAGCGGCAGCGCGCGGAGGTGATTGACGTGGCGCTGGCATCGCGCTCGGATCGCGACGCCATTCTCGACAACTTCCGCGGCGGTCTGTATGCCTACGACTTCGTCATCGACGTGGGCGCGTACCGCGATCTCCACCGGCATCGCCGCTGCCAGCAGTTTCGTCAGGATTACTCCGGCAATCTCGGCTTCGACACGCCGAAGCTGGTGACAGAAGCCGGGATCGCGGAAGTTTTTGAGCCGCCGCTCCGAGCCGCGCTCGATGCCATGCATCATTTGCCCGCGCCGGGCGCGCATTACCTGCTCCCGTTTGGCGCCCGCTCGCGCTTCCTCTTTAAGATGGATTTCGCAGAGGCCGAATACATTGCGCGGCTGCGCAGCGGCGTGAAGGGACACTTCAGCTACCGCGAGATCGCTTGGGAGATGAAGTGCCAGATGGAACAGCTTGAGCCCGAGTTGGGCCGGTTGATGGAAGCCACACCGCCGTGGGTGGAAGACCCGCTCAAGCGATAGCGTCCCAGCTGGCTCGTTTCAGGCTAGTACTTCTCCGCGTAAATGCTAGTCTTTGCAGGCCTTGACCTGTATTTTGCGCAGTTTGGAAAGCTGTTAGACTTCAGGCAGTGGATAATCAGGTCTGTTTTCGAGCGAAGCGCCTCAGCGTTCGGCTCCGCAATGCGTTTGCATTTGCGGCTCTCCTGCTGGCTGGCTCGAGCAGCCCGGCTTTGGCCAATTTCATCAACTTCTCCTCGCTGCCAAGCGGAACAAACATGAGTCCCTATGCTTTCGTAGACCAGGGAATTCTGTTCAACAACACGTATTTCGTCGGTTTCGTGCAAGGGGAGAATGCTCTGGTTCCACCGGGGACTTCGACCTCGATCGGCGGATCGTTTGACGAACCGATTACCACGATCTCCGTAACCGTCGCCCAAGGGTTTGCAGAATCCGGTGACTACTCCCTGACTGTGTTCGACAGCTCGGGCGTGGCGGTTGCGAGTACGACCATGACCACCCCGGTTACCGGATATTCCACCATCAGTTTGACCGGGTTCTCGCCGACTGCGATATCGTTCCTGCTGGAAAACAACGCGAGTGTGAGTCCGCCCTATAACGAGTTCGCTTTAGGGTCTGTCGACTTTAACCAAACTCCGGAACCGTCTACATGGTTTCTGGCGGCGATCGGACTGGCGGTGTTTGTGTGCTCATCGCGGTGGCTCCTCGGCCCCGAGCGATAGTCTGCTTCGTGGGGCAGGCGATCGGTTTGTGTCGCCTGCCCCACCTGCCGGCCTCCGAATTCCGCAAGCTATGATTGAGAGGAATGGCCACAATTATTGACGGAAATCGTATACGAGACGAGATTAAAGAAGAGCTGAAGCCGCGCATCGTCCGGCTGACGGCGGCCAAACGGCCGCCCGGATTGGCCGTGGTTCTGGTGGGAAACAATCCGGCGTCGGAAGTTTACGTGCGCAATAAAGTGAAGACTTGCCAGGATTTAGGCATGTGCTCGGAGAAGCTGACGCCGCCCGATTCGATCACTACCGAGGAACTGCTCGCCATCGTCGACCAGTTAAATAGCCGCGACAACGTGGATGGCATCCTGGTCCAGCTTCCCTTGCCGAAGCAGGTGGATACCAAACGGATTCTGCTGGCGGTTTCGCCCGACAAAGACGTCGACGGCTTCCATCCGTTCAACGTTGGATGCCTGGTGGCGGCGCTCCCTGCTCCCCGCGCTTGCACGCCGGCCGGTGTGATCCAACTGCTGAAACGCTACAACATTCCGATCGCCGGAAAACGCGCCGTGGTGGTAGGGCGAAGTGACATTGTCGGAAAGCCGGTGTCGCTGCTCTTGCTCCACGAGCATGCCACGGTCACGATCTGTCACTCGAAGACTCCCGACCTGCCCGGCGTCTGCCGCGAGGGCGACATCCTGGTGGCGGCCATGGGACGCCCCGCGATGATCACGAAGGATTACATCAAGCCGGGCGCCACCGTCATCGACGTGGGCACCAATAGCCTGGGGAAGCGCGAAGAGGTCGCGCGTGTGTTTCGGAACTCCGAACAGAAGTTGGCTGCTTTCGACAAGAAGGGCAGCGTCCTGGTGGGAGATGTGGATCCGATCGACATGGCGGAGCAGGCCGGAGCGTACACGCCGGTACCGGGTGGCGTTGGGCCGCTGACCATCGCCATGCTCATGGTCAACACCGTCGAATCCGCGGAACGCCGACTGGGAATATGCTGAGAGTCGGGCTCACCGGCGGCTTGGCCTGCGGCAAGAGTTTCGTAGGCCAGGCGCTGGCGGGTTACGGCTGTCTGCTGATTGAAGCCGACGAGTTGGGTCACGAGGTTTTGAGCAGGGGAGGCGAGGCGTACGAACCCGTGATCCAGGCGTTTGGCGGCGGGATCGTGGGGGCGGATGGACAGATCGACCGGCGCCGGCTGGCGGCCACGGTGTTCGGCGATGTGGAGGCTCTGAAGCGGCTCAATGCCCTGGTTCATCCGGTCGTAGTGCGGCGCGAAGAACAGACGATCGCGGCGTTTGGCGCGCGGGAGCCGCACGGGATTGCGGTGGTGGAAGGCGCCATTTTAATCGAGACCGGCAGCTACAAGCGATTCGATCGGCTGATCCTGGTGGTGTGCTCCCCCGAGCAGCAGCTGGAGCGCGCCATGCGGCGCGATGGCGCCGTCGAGAGCGACGTCCGGGCACGGCTCCGGAACCAAATGTCCCTCGAAGAGAAACGAAAATTCGCGGATTTCGTGATCGATACGTCACATGATAAAGAGGACACCCTGCGCCAGGCGCGCACGGTTTACGAAGAATTGCGGAGAATAGAGGTATGAGGGTTTTACGGCCATTCCTTTGGGCTGCCGTATTGGTGGCTGGATTCGTATACGTCACGTCGGTGGCGCGCTGGAATGTTGGGGATTTATTGCGGCCGCTCCACTCGGGTGGTCCGATGTATAGCGAGGCTGCCGCGGCCGGCCCGGGTTTCTCACCCGACGAGCAGAATAATATCGATATATACAAAGCGTCGCGTGATGCCACTGTGCACATCGATTCGATCGTGTATCGCGAAAACTGGTTCTTTCAACTCGTTCCGGAAAAGGGCCAAGGGTCGGGATTTCTTCTGAATCCGAACGGCGAAATTCTAACCAACAATCATGTCGTCAGCGGCGGCAGCCGTTTAACCGTGACTCTTGCCGACAAGAAAGCCTATAAAGCCACTTTGCTTTGGACCGATCCCCGGAATGATCTCGCCATGGTTAAGATCAGCGCTGATCGGAAGCTGCCGTTCTTAAAATTGGGCGACTCCGACGTGTTGGTAGTCGGGCAAAAGGTTTTGGCTATTGGAAATCCGTTCGGCCTGGACGGCACTCTCACCACCGGCATCGTCAGCGCGCTAGGCCGAACCATCGAGCCTGAGGAAGGCACCCGCATGGAAGGCATGATCCAGACCGATGCGGCCATCAATCCGGGAAATAGCGGCGGGCCGCTGCTCGATTCTCACGGAAACGTAATTGGCATCAATACGGCGATTTATGGCCCGCAAGGCAATATTGGCTTGGGATTTGCCATGCCCATCAACCGCGCCAAACCGCTGATCGAGGAATACGCTCAGAGCGGCAAGATTTCGCGCCCGACTTTGGGCCTCACCGTGTTTCCGATTTCCGGTTATTTGGCCGAGCAGTTGGATCTGCCGAGCGCAGGGGGGCTTCTGATCCAAACCGTGGAGCGTGGCTCTCCGGCCGATCTGGCGGGTTTGCGCGGATATAGCCGGCGGGTTTTAGTCGACAATTATCCGCTGGGAATCGGCGGCGATTTGATCACTCAGGTGGAAGGCCAGGACGTGGAAGGAGCCGATTCGCTGCAGCGTGCTCTCGATCGAAAACGAGCAGGCCAGATTTTAAACCTCACCATTTATCGCGGCGGCCGGGCGATGCGCGTCGCGATTAAGTTAGGCGAAGCGCCGCAGCGGCTGTAGTGTCTAGCCAATCCAGAAATAGAAAAATGCCGGCGATCGGAGACGATCGCCGGCATTTTTCCTTTGAACTTTTTCGAAATTACGCGACCGCAGTTCCCTTGCTCGGAGGCTGCGCCTCATGCGTCTTATTCTTGCTCCCCGGCGGTCGTCCGCGCCGCTTGGTAGTGATCTCCGCCATCCAGGCAGGGGGCCGTCCACGACGCCGCCCGCGGCCACGTGCCAAGCGCTCCAGGCTGACGATCGCTTCTTCGATCTGTACGCGTTCCTCTTTCAATTCGGCAAGAATCTTGGTTACATCCATACTTGAAACGCCCTCCCGGCGTGCCACACTTCACCGTGGCATTCGAAAACGCTAGGATTATTATACAACCGCATTTTCGATCTCAAGCTTCACAATTACCAAATTGCGCGCCAATTTTCGGTTGTTGTTATGGGCCGCCAGCCTTACTGTGCCTTATGGTACTGAAAGATCAGAATCGTGTGTGACCTAATTTTTCCGGTTTTTCCAATAGAAATAGAACGGTAGTCCTGTAGCGGCGATGCCAATTCCGAGTAGCGATTCGCGCGGCCGGTCCATCAGAGTCGAGACTAATAGGATGGCCGCGCCCGCAATGAAGAGTATCGGGACGATGGGGTAGCCCAGGGTGTGATACGGCCGGGGCAAGTCCGGCTGTTTCCGGCGGAGAACCACCACCGCCGCGGCCGTCATGGCGTAGAGAATCCAGCTGGCGAAGATAACCAGGTTGAAAAGGTCGTCGTATTTCCCCGACAACACCAAAAGGCACGACCAGGCGCTCAAGACCAGAATCGACGTGCCGGGGACGTGGTGTCTTGGGTTTACGCGGGCCAGCGGGGCGAAGAAATAGCCTTCTCTCGCAGCGGCGTATGGCACGCGCGCGCCGGAGAGAATCGAGCCGTTCAAAGCGGCAAAAATGCTGATCATGGCGGCAATCGAAACGGCGTGCGCGCCGCTCGAGCCCCAGATCTTGCCCATCATGTCGGCAGCCACGCGCGTGCCGCCGGCCACCTCGCTCGGCTTTAACACGTGAAAATAAGCGGCGTTCGCCAGTAAATAGATCGCAATTACCAATGACGTCCCGGCGATGAGCGCGCGCGGCAAATTGCATTGCGGATCGCGCACCTCCGATGCGACCATGCTGACGTTATTCCAGCCATCGTAAGCCCATAGGGCCGCTACCAGCGCCGCTACAAATCCCATCAGCGTCAGGGGAGCCGGAGAGGCGGTTACGGGAGCGTGCGCGTGCCCCAGGACCAGGCCGGCGAAAATAATCACCGCAATTAAGGCGAGTTTGATGCCGGTAACCACAGTTTGTACTTCGCCGCCCAGCTTGGCGCCGAAGTAGTTTAGCCAGGCCATTAGAAGAATGAGAATAATGCCGCCAATTTGCCCATAGCGAAACTCAAGCGGGCCGCCGTTCGGTCCGAGCGGCACGGGAATCGAATAAAACACCGTGTCGAGTTGCGGAAAGAAATCGGCGCAATACAGGAAGAAGCCGGTGGCGAAAGCCGCAATCGAACCGCTTTTCGCCACCCACATCTGTGTCCACGAGTAGAGGAATCCCCACAGCGGGCCGTAGGCTTCGCGCAGATATACGTATTCCCCGCCCGCTTCGGGCATGGCCGCGGCCAGCTCGGCGTAGCTTAACGCTCCCGCCAGCGACAGCATGCCCCCCACGATCCAGACCGCGAACACCATCTCCACCGAGCCGACGCGCTGAATCATAGTGCGCGGCACCAGGAAGATGCCGCTGCCGATCACGGTGCCGACGACGATCGAAGCGGCCGCCCAGGGACCCAGGTCGCGCCGGAGCTCGTTGGCCGGGAGCGCCTTCTCCATTGAGCCAGTGTAGCTCTCGTAGGCCAGACGATCGGTTTTCGTCGTCTGCCGGCGGTGGCAGACCACAAAGAACGATGGTCTGCCCTACTGGGCTGGCCGCTGGAACAAAGACGCCGCCCAGCCGCCGAAAAACGTCACCGACGTTCCGATCAACACGTACCACGTGAATGCAATCGGCGTGTAAAAGCGAACATAGAGAACCGCGATGAGTCCCAACACCACCCCGAAGCCTGCTGCGGCCTCGCGCGTCTGGGTGGTCAAAACTCCCAGCAGAAATACTCCCAGCAAAGCGCCGGAAGGAATAGACGCGATGGTCAGGCCTGCTTCCAGCACCGAACCCCAATGCCGGGCCAGAATCCCGATCGCCAATAGAACGACGCCCCACACTACGGTTGCCGCGCGTGCCCGAAGCAACGAGGTGGCGCTATCCACGGATGTGGAACGGGCGCGCAGAAAATCCACCACCGTGGTCGACGCCAGCGAGTTGAGTGCGGCGCTCAGGTTGGCCATGGCAGCCGCCAGGATGGCTGCGATCGTTAGGCCGGCCACTCCGGGCGGTAAGTTACGCCAAAGAAATTCGGGGTAGATGCGGTCGGTCTGGGTGGGCACTGCCAGATGCGAGTCGCGGTAGTAGACAAACAGCAGAACGCCGATCAACAGGAACAGGCTGAACTGCACGAAGATCACGGCCCAACTGCTCAGCAACGCAAGCCGGCTCTGGCGCTGATCGTGCGCGCTGAGCAGCCGCTGCACCATCAACTGATCGGTTCCGTGGCTCGCAGTGGTCAGAAAGCAACCGCCGAGGATGCCGGCCCAGAAGGTGTACGGCCGGGAGAGGAACTGCAGATCGGCGGCAAAACGAAAGTCGAAAATGTGAAATTTGCCGTTCGCCCCCGCCAGGGCGGCCACGTGTCCCCAGCCGCCGGGGATGTGCCCGAGGATCACGCCGAAGCTGACCACGGCGCCGACCACGTACAGGCTCATCTGCACGACGTCCGTCCAGATGACGGCCTTCATACCGCCTTCGAACGTATAGATCAGGGTCAGTACCACGATCACGACGATCGACCAGATGTCGCCGGTCCCCAGCACTATCGACACCACCAGGGAAATCGCAAACACGCGTACACCTTCTGCCAGCGCGCGCGTCACTAGAAAAAGCGACGCCGTCAAGCGCCGGGTGCGCTCCCCAAATCTACGCTTCATCAGCTCATACGCGGTAAACAGTTCACCCCGGAAATAATGCGGCAGTAGCAGTGCCGAGATCATCATCCTGGCGAGCAGGTACCCGAAGACGAGTTGCAAGAATCCCAGGTTGCCACTGAACGAAAGGGCGGGGGTGCCAACGATGGTCAGGGTGCTGGTTTCGGCAGAGACGATGGAGAGGCTGATGGCCCACCAGGGTGCGGTTCGTCCACCGAGGAAATAATCGCGCAGATCCTTCTGGTTGCGGCGGAATCGGGACCCGAACCAGGTGATTGCGACGAGGTAGACGGTAATGACCCCCAGGTCCCAGTAGTGCATTTGCAGGGTGATACCTAGCATATCCTTGATCTGATATGATTTGTCAGCGGAACCGTGGTGGCCTCTCTGGTGTGGAATCACTTGCACGGGGAGAGTGCTTTGGCTATACTCACCGAAATGCCTGAGGTCACGGTCGGTTGCTGGGTGCGCGATTGTGAACGGCGGATCAACAGGCCACAGCCGAATTCAGAAGATGGCAGGAGGCAACGTGTATAAGATGGTTGCGACTTTGAAGGGAATGGCGGTCATCGCCGCATTGGGAGCGCTGCTCGTTTCGGTGACGGTGTACCGCGCTGATGCGCAGGCCGGGGCAGCTCCGCAGAAGAAGGTCAAGGACCAGGGCGAATACGATCTCTACAACAGCGTGGTCAAAGAGACCGATCCTGCCAAGAAATTGCAGTACCTGAATCAGTGGGTGGAGAAATACCCGGAGACCGACTTTCAGGAAGAGCAGCTTCAGTTCTACAACACCCTCAATCAGCCGGCCAAGGTGCTGGAACTGGGCGACAAGATTCTGGCGAAGGACCCGAAGAATCTGACCGCCCTCACGCTGATCACGGCCAACATTCAGAAGGTCATGAATCCGTCGCAAGCACAGTTGGCCGACGCGCAGAAGGCCGCGCAGACGCTGCTGGATAACCTGGATTCTCTCAAGCCCGCGACGGTCACCGACGACGCCTGGAAGCAGGCCAAGCCCGGCGTACAGAACCTGGCTAAGGGCACGATTCAGTGGATCGTCACCAAGCCGGCCACCGACGCGCTGGAGAAGAAGGACTACCCCGCCGCCGAGCAAGCCTTCACGAAACTGGTGCAGCAGTATCCGGACAATGGACAGTACGCCTACCAGTTGGGTTCGGTGCTGATTTCCGAGCGCAACCCGGATAAGTTTCCGCAAGCCATCTACCTGGTGGCGCGCGCCGTGGCAATGGATCCTGCCAAGGGCGGACTCCCCGAGCAGAATCGCAAACAGGTGGATGTTTACCTGAACAAGATCTACACGCAGTACCACGGCGCCGACGAGGCCGGGCTGCAGCAGTTGAAGCAGATGGCTCTGGCGAATCCGCTGCCGCCGGCGGATTTCAAACTGAAGACTGCCGCGGAAATCGCAGCCGAACAGGCAAACGCATTTGCAGAAAAGTACCCGCAGCTTACGCTGTGGCTGAACATCAAGAAGCAGCTCGCCGATGCAAACGGTGAGCAGTATTTCGAAGGCACGCTAAAGAACGCCGCGGTTCCCAAGCTGAAAGGCACGCTGGTCGAGGCCAAGCCGGCTTGCCGTCCGAAGGAGTTGCTGGTGGCAGTCCCGACGCCCGATGCCAAGCCCCCGTTGACGCCCGAGATCAGGTTGAAGTTGGACATGGCACTCAAGGGCAAGCCAATGCCGGGATCTGAATTCCAGTGGGAAGGAGTGCCGAGCGCCTTCACGAAGGATCCGCTCGAGCTCACCATGGACACGGAGTCCGCTAAGGTCGACGGCCTCGCCACCGAAGCCTGCGCGCCCCCGCGTCCTCCCGCAAAGAAGGGCACCAAGAAAAAGGTGGACTAGCGGCTGTCGTGTTCGGCCCGGTCTTGGTCGGCTCCAGCCAGAACCAGGCTGAACACAACACGGTCTAAAGGACCGATCGAGTCGCCGGCCCCTTTCAGCTCCTGAAAGTATCGCTGGAAACTCTGCGCTGACGTCATCACCTGCCTGCGCTCGCAGCCGGTTACACTTGCCATTAGCAGCAAGGTCGTTGCCAGTACGGCTGTCCACGAAGCCTTCCGCATCATCTCATCATTAGAGACGGCGAGCCCCGCGCGAGGTTAGCTCGGCCGAGCGGACCGGCAAACCGGATCTGCTATATTTAAATCAAGTCTTCCAGGTTTCCATGCCGCTTTACGATTACCGATGTCAGCAATGTGGTGAAACATTTGAGGTTAAGCAGAAATTCTCAGATGAACCGCTGACCGTCCACGAAAAATGCGGGGGCAAGGTGGAAAGGTTGATTTCTGTACCAGCGCTGCAATTTAAGGGATCGGGTTGGTACGTAACCGATTACGGCCGCAGCCACACATCATCCTCCGGTGGCCCCAACGGTAAATCGGAGACGAAGGCCGAAACGAAGTCTGAAACCAAAGCGGAAACGAAGACGGATAGCAAGCCCGCATCGAAGCCCTCCTCCAGCGACAAGTAAACGTCGGATCAGATTTCTGCTGCGAATGCCAGATCGTCTTTGTCGGTATTTTCGATCCAACGCCGAATCGTCTGGTCAACCCGAGTAGGGTTTGGCGAAACGCGCGCCTGCGTGCGGAATTCGTAATGGTCAATGGTGCACGCGATGTTCTGCTTGCTGGTTCGCACGACGCGTCCCACAATCATCAGTTGCATCAGGCACGTGTCATCCAGCAGCACCGGCCAACTGATCGATAGCTGGACCAGCGATCCGGTGCGGAACTTGCCTTCCGCTTCAAACGCCACTCCCACGCTGCTGATATCCACCGTGCGGCCCGCGCCTGTGGAGATCACGCGCTCGTGCTCCATTACCCGAAAATGCAAAGCTCGCTGAATGGCGAACCGGTGCTTGCTCCTCCGGTCTTGATTTAGAACGTTCTTTCTCATGGGGCATATCCTCCGCTGCGTCGAGGGATATTGCATTTCGTTATCCCATGATTTCGACTAATGTAATCAAGGGTTTACTGCCGAAGTACAGTACCGGCTGTCAACCTGGTGGACACCAAGTTGCGGTAGTGCTGTCCACGTATTTGACAAACTCGCGGTGGCGCCGGGGTTACGCAACATCCCCGGCCGCTGCGCCGGTGCGTCTATAATCGGTGGGGAGCGAAATTATGGATATGCGTCCGCTACACGATCGCATTCTGGTGAAGCGCCTGGAAGAGGGCGAACAAAAGCGCGGAGGAATCATCATCCCGGACACCGCCAAGGAGAAGCCGCAGCAGGGCGAGGTCAAGGCTGTGGGCAACGGCAAACTGCTGGATTCCGGCAAGCGCGCACCCGTTGAGGTAAAGGCCGGCGACCGGATTTTGTTCGGCAAGTACACGGGCTCGGACATCAAGCTGGATGGGGATGAATACATGATCCTGCGCGAAGACGAGATCCTGGCAGTGCTGGAGTAAGGTGCTAGACTGAAAAATTAAACACCCATCAGGAGTTTGCTTCATGTCGCTTTGGATGGGGCGGCTGGTTCCGTCCGGCTTTGCCCTGCTCGTGCTCTGTGGAATTGCGTCCGCCCAAACGAAGGTTGGCATCGTGAGTGTCCAGCGGGCGGTGCTGGAATCGGCCGAAATCAAGAAGGCCTCGGCCGATATGACGGCCAAGTACAAGCCTCGGCAAGACCAGATCGAAGCACTCGAGAGGGACATTGCCGGCATCTCTCAGCAGTTGCAGAACGCCAACAGCAAGCTCACCCCCCAACAGCAGGCTGACTTGACAGCGCAAGGTCAGCGCAAGCAGCGCGACCACGACCGCATGGCGCAAGATTTGCAGTCCGACGTGACGGCAGAGCGGGATGAGATTCTGGCCAAGAGCAGCCAGAAGATGAGTGTCGTGGTGAAGATGGTTGCCGAGGAAAAGGGCCTGGATGTGGTAGTCGATTCCACCGCCACCGCCTTTTTCAAGCCGGCACTCGATATTACGAGTGATGTAATCGCCGCGTACGACAAGGCGAACCCCGCGAAGTAATCCACGCTCGAGAAGGTGATGGCCGGTTATCTTGAAAAATACGGCGCAGGCGAGGAGCGGCGGGAGAAGATCACCAAGCGGATCGTGCTTCTCGTGGTGGCGCTTTTGGTAGTTGGGGGTCTCGTCTACTCCATTTTTCATAACTACCCTGAAGAGCACCAGGCCAAGCGCTTTTTCGATTTTCTGAAAGCGCGCAATTACCAGTCAGCGTATGCGCTGTGGGGTTGTACGGCAGAGAAGCCGTGCCGCGATTATCCCTTTACCGAATTCATGAAGGATTGGGGGCCGGACGTGAGCCCCGTCAACGATTTCGACGTGTTGGACGGCGAGTCCTGCGGCTCGGGCGTGATCGTGGACGTGGATGCCGGCAAGGCCGGAGATAAGAAACTTTGGGTCGAGCGGAGCACCCGCATTCTGGGATTTCCGCCCTACGAGCGCTGCCCGCAAGGCAATCGACTTCACGATTTTTGGCGGAATATCCGCTACCGTCTGCACGGGCGGCCAATCCCTCCCGAGGGATCCTAGAGGTGGAATCTTCTTTTTGAGGCGAGAGAATCGAAATGGGAACGACAATAGCAGGCGGTTTGGAAGGCGTAGTCGCGGGTGAATCTGAGATTTGCTACATCGACGGATACCAGGGTGTCCTGAGCTATCGCGGCTACAACATCCATACTCTGGCAGATAACGCCAGTTTCGAGGAGGTCATTTTTCTCCTCTGGAACGGATGGCTGCCCAAACAGGCGGAGCTCGATTCCCTTAAGAACGAGCTGGCTGCCGAACGCGGTTTGCCGGCGCCCGTCGTCGACTTCGTGAAGAGTGTTCCCAAAGCCAACACCATGGATATGTTGCGCACTGCGGTGTCGATGCTCAGCCTTTACGACGCCGAGGCGGCGGACATGTCCACGGAGGCGAACCACCGCAAAGCCGTACGGCTCATGTCGAAGACGGCCAGCATCGTGACCACCTTTGACCGCCTTCGCAACGGCAGGCACCTCGTCGAAGACGATCCGAAGCTAGGCTTCTCGGCGAATTTTCTATACACGCTCAGCGGAAAACGGCCGGACGATGTCATGGAGCGGGCGTTTGACGTCGCCATGACGTTGCACGCCGATCACGAGTTGAACGCTTCGACGTTCGCCGCTCGTGTGACGGCCGCGACGCTTTCCGATATCTATTCCTCCATCACCTCAGGCATTGGCGCACTGAAGGGGCCACTGCATGGCGGGGCCAATCAGGATGTGATCAAGGTTTTGCTGCAACTCAACGACGAAGATTCCGCTGTGGAGCGGGTCAAGGATACGCTGGCGCGGAAGGTGAAGATTGCTGGGTTCGGGCATCGCGTCTACCGTACTGAGGATCCACGAGCGACGCATCTGCGCGTGCTCTCCGAAGAGCTGGGCAAGCGCACCGGCCACGAGAAGCTGTATCGGCTGTCGAAGAAAATGGAAGAGACGGTGAAGGAAGTGAAGGGCTTGAATCCGAACGTGGACTTCTATTCGGCCTCGACTTATTACTCCCTGGGGATTCCGGTGGACCTGTTCACGCCGATCTTCGCGGTAAGCCGCATGTCCGGCTGGACCGCCCACGTGCTGGAGCAGTATCGGAACAACCGCCTGATCCGCCCCCGCGCCGAGTACAAGGGCAATCCCGACGGGCAGACCTGGATCCCGATGGCGAAGCGGTAGCGCCATGGATGAGCGAACCTTTTATAGCGAATCGCAGACCACCAAGCCGGTCACCCTGAATTGTCCCTTCTGCCACGGCGCCGACACGTACGAACTGCGCTGGATGGTACGCAAGAAAAAAGACCGTATCCCGCAAGGCGGCGACGAACGCGACCGGGCCAAGTTCCAAAAGGCGCAGAGCTACATGGTGCTGATGGACGACAAGGTGGCTTGTAAGAACTTGCGATGCAGAAAGCGTTTTGACGTCTCGGGCGTCAAGACTATGGCGTTTATTTAGAGCTTAGTCGCTCAGACTTTCGCATTTCGCGGTCTGCGGCCCTGGTGAGCAAGACAGGCCACAAAAGGCGATGGCCTGTCCCACAGGGCGACTTGTGTCGCATCAGCCAGTGATCCATGGTAGCTTCGGCATAAAATCGGACTGCCAACTCCGCTTCGAGTTACACTCGAATTAGGAGCCCATATGGCGCAGCATGACGATCCGCATACCGATGTTCATCCGCGCACAGCGGTCTTGACCCGGGGGTTCGATCCCAGCCTCTCAGTCGGTTCGGCGCGACCGGCTGTATTCCGCAGTTCGACCTACGTGTTTGCCACGCCGGAAGCGGCCGAGCGGGCGTTTGCCATGGCGCACGGAAAGATCCGTCACCAGGAGGGCGAACGTCCCGACCTGATCTACTCCCGTATCTCCCATCCCAACGCCGAGATTCTGGAAGATCAGATTGTTCCGCTGGAAGCCGGCGCGCGCGACGCCGCGGTTTTCAACTCCGGCATGGCCGCCATCATGACCGCTTTCTTTACGTTCGCGCGGCCCCACGGGACGATCGTTTATTCGACCCCGCTCTATGGTGGAACCACTGGTTTGATTCATGAGTTCCTCGAGCCGTTTGGAGTCAATGGGATTCCCGTCCCATCCGGCGATGGTCCAGCGATTGAACATGCCATTAAATCCGCGAAGAACTGCTGCATCGTTTATCTCGAGACACCCGCCAATCCGACCTTGACGATGACCGATATCGAGCGCGTGGCCGATGCGGCAGCCAGGCATCCGGACAAGCCAGTGGTCATGGTGGACAACACGTTTTTGGGACCGACCTTCCAGCACCCCCTGCACCTCGGCGCCGATCTGGTGCTCTACTCCGCCACCAAATTCCTCTCCGGGTTTAGCGACATGATCGCCGGCGTCGCGCTCGCCCGTAATCGCGAGCACATCGAGATGCTGCGCGCCCGCCGCGTGATGTTCGGCAATATTTTGCAACCGGATGAGTGCTGGATGCTGGATGGGCGTCTGCCCACGGTGGCGCTACGGATGAATCGCCAGAGCAAGAATGGGCAGCGTCTGGCGGAAGCGCTCCACGGGCACAAAGAACTGAGCCGCGTCATCTACCCGACGCTCTTCGAGGATCCGGAGCAGATTCGAATTTTCCGCAAACAGTGCGCCTATCCGGGAGCGCTGTTCTCAATCGAGTTCAAGGGCGGAAAGAAGGCCGCATTCGATTTCCTCCGCCGGGTGCGGATTGCCCGCAATGCGGTGTCGCTGGGCGGCGTGGAAACCCTGACCTGTCACCCAAAGACGACCACGCATTCCGGCATGTCCCCTGAGGAGCTAGCGGAATCCGGCGTCACGGACGGCCTGGTGCGGATCTCCGTCGGCATCGAAGATTGGCGGGATCTGCTGGCCGATTTTGAGCAGGCACTGGCGGAGTAGCGCAGCTAAGTAGGGCAGACGATCGGTTTGTGTCGTCTGCCGACCGCAGGTCACAAAAAGCGATAGCCTGCACCACCTATTTCTTTCCCAGGTGCTTTAGGTCTCTCTCGTTCTCGTTGCAAACGAATTCCAGTAGCTCGGTGTCGGCCAGCAACTGCAGCCGCTCAGTCACCGTCCAGGGCTTGGTATAGGCCTTGGGGTCATCGACCGTGGTCTGAATTTCGAGATGGCCGAAGTCCTTTCGCCGGAAACGCTCGGTGACTTGCAGGGCATCGGTGGTGGGATGGCCCATTTGATCGAGCCAGGTTTTGCCATTGAAGCCAGTGGAACGAACCACTAGCGTGTCGCCCTCCCATTTCCCAACGGAGTAACCGAGCCAAGTGGGGTTGGGGTCCTTCGGTAGCTCCCGGCCGTCGATGAAGATCTGCCGGAACTGGCCGAATGCCTCATAGAGGATCACGACCAGATCCGGGTCCTGGATGATTTTGAATGGATTGGGGGTCGCATTGATACGTGGCACGCCCTGTGGCTGGCAGTTGGCGTTGGACTCCTCACCGGCATGGGCGCCGGTTTTTCGCTCGTCCGTGAGCGCTTGGGCCCAAGGCTGAATTGGCAGTTCGCCCGGCTTGAAATCCGCCGCGATATTGGCCAGATATTTGGGCGATTCGGTGCCCCAGATTCCCGATAGATCCGGCTTACCATGCGGTTTTCGCGGCGCCGGCGCGGCCATGTTCGGTTTGCCATCCTTGGTTCGGGGCGTGGCTTTTGATGGCATATTCAGCCACTGCGCATGGATTGACGAGCACAACAGAAACAAGACCACCGCGCACCCGGAATATTTTTCGAAATGCATCGCGACCTCCGCCAGCAGGTACGGGGATTATACCTCTGCCGAACGGTAGTAGCTCCAAACTCACTGCTGTAACTCGATTGTTCTTGCCAGACTGCCGCTTTCGAAGGACACTGGTGGATTAAGGAGATCGCGCAGTTGGAGAGAAATGGCCGCAAGGGCTCCCTGGTGGTGGAGCCGACCGAGCGCTGGACGCCCCAGATCGCCAGCGACTTGTACGACGTCGCCAGTTGGGGGAAGGGTTACTTCTCGGTGGGCGACACCGGCCACGTGCGCGTCCATCCGGAGAAAGACCCGGCCCGCGCGATCGACCTGAAAGAACTCGTGGACACGCTGGTGCTGCGCGGCATCGACCTGCCGATCCTGATCCGTTTTGCCGATATCCTGAAGCACCGGCTGGGCGAGATCCACAGCGCGTTTGAGACCGCGATCGCCGAGCACCGCTATCAGGGCTCGTACTGCTGCGTCTACCCCATCAAAGTGAACCAGCAGCGCCAGGTGGTGGAGGAGGTTCTGGAATTCGGCAAGCCCTTCCGCTTCGGCCTGGAGGCCGGCTCCAAACCGGAATTGATGGCCGTGATGACGCTCGCGGACAATGAGACGCCCATCATCTGTAACGGCTTCAAAGACGACGAATACATCGAGATGGCCATGCTGGCGCAGAAGATGGGCCGGCAGATCATCCCGGTGGTCGAGAAATATACCGAGCTGCACCTGATCCTGAAGTACAGCCAGCGCGTGGGCGTGCGGCCGCGCATAGGGCTGCGCGTGAAGTTGGCCAGCCGCGGCTCGGGCCGCTGGAAGTCATCGGGCGGCTACCGTTCGAAGTTCGGTCTGTCTGCCACCGAGGCGGTGCGCGCCCTCCAGGAGCTGAAAGACCTGGGCATGGCCGATTGCCTGAACCTTCTGCACTTTCACCTGGGCAGCCAGATTACGAATATTCGCCAGATCAAGGCGGCGGTAAACGAAGCGGTCCGCGTGTACGTCGATTTGGCCCGCGCCGGCGCGGGGCTGACGTACCTGGATGTCGGCGGCGGCCTCGGCATCGACTATGACGGTTCGCAGACCGATTTCGAATCGAGCGTCAATTACACGCTTCAGGAATATGCCAACGACGTGATTTATCACGTGCAAAACGTCTGCGACGAAGTGGGCGTGCCGCATCCGACGATCGTTACCGAGAGCGGCCGCGCGATCGCCGCGTATCACAGCGTGCTGGTGTTCAATGTTCTCGGCGTGGCCGGGATGGGCGACGCCGAAGTGCCCGCCGAGCTGCCCAACGATGCCGAGCAGCCGCTCATCGACTTGCAGGAAACGTACCGGCTGCTCAGCGCGAAAAATCTGCTCGAAAGCTACCACGACGCGCAACAGGCGCTCGACCAGGCGCTCAACCTGTTCAGCCTCGGGTATCTTTCGCTCGAACAGCGCTGCACCGCGGAGAATCTATATTGGGCGATTTCCCGGCGCATCCAGAAACAGGCGCGTGAGCTCGACTACTTCCCCGAGGAACTGGAAGGGATCGAGGCCATGCTCTCGGATACCTACTTCTGCAACTTCTCGCTCTTCCAGAGCATGCCCGACAGTTGGGCGATCAAACAACTGTTCCCGGTGATGCCGATTCACCGCCTGGAAGAAGAGCCTACGCGCCATGCCGTGCTGGGCGACATCACCTGCGACTCGGACGGAAAAGTGGATGCGTTCATCGACCGCCGCGACGTGAAGAAGACGCTGTCGCTCCATCCGTTCAGCGGGGGCAATTACTATCTGGGCGCGTTCCTGCTGGGAGCGTATCAGGAGATCCTGGGTGATCTGCACAACCTGTTTGGCGATACCAACGCCGTCCACGTGCGTCTCGGCCCTACCGGCGAAGTGCTGCTCGATTCGGTGATTAAAGGCGACACGGTCCGCGAGGTGTTGAACTATGTGCAATTCTCGTCGGACTCGCTAGTGTCGAAACTGCGGAAAGATGTGGAAACCGCGCTGCGCGAATCCCGGCTGACGTACGAAGAGAGCGGCGCGCTGCTCAAGTTCTTTGAAGAGGGGCTGCACGGGTACACGTATTTAGAGGATGTGCACGAGCAGTAGGGCAGACGATCGCTTTCTGTCGTCTGCCATCTTTCGCAGGCCACTGAGGAACGATGGCCTGCGCCACTTCTGATCCCGGCCTTACGGCTGACCTTCGCTCGATGGCGGCACCAGCCCCTTGATGCGCAGGAACGCGCCGATGATGCCGTACATCTCGTTGTCGTGCGAGATATTCCAGTTCAGCATCCCCAGCTTGCTCATATCCCAGCGGAACCACTTGATCTGCGCGGCACCGGCGGCATCCGTCATCGAAGCATAAACAGGATCGCAGTAATCGAAGGATGCCTTCAGCGCTGCCACCAGGTCGGCCTTCGAGGTTTTGGAGCGTGCATTTGCTGTGACCTTCTCGCCTTTGACGGTGGCGCACATCAGCAGGCCGGCATCGGCGACGTGGGCGATCATCTCGCCGAACGTTCGGACCTGAGGCGTCGTGCGGAAAGAGTAATTCTCTTCCGGCATCTTTTCTGCCGCCTTTAGCAGGCTGGTCTTGATCATGGCGTAGGTCTGACGAGCGTCCGTGCTGAAGGGATTGCTTTGAGCGTTGAGTGTGGCGACGCTGAAAAACGCGGCGACAACTGCAGTTGTTGAAACGTGGTGCACGTGTTCCTCCTAGGAGTCGCTGGATTCTGAGTCAATTATAGATATACTTACCGAGGACCGGGAGTCATCATGCAATCAAGCTTTCCATACTCGTGGGGCAGGCGATCGCTTTATGTCGCCTGCCTGCTTCCGCTGGGCGCACCGTTTGCTCACGCCCAGACCACACAGGGACCAAAGCCCCTGATGTCGGAGCAGGCCTTCAAGAACGTCAGAGTACTCAAGGGCATCCCGGTTAGCGAGTTCATGGCCACCATGGGCTTCTTCTCCGCATCTTTGGGGGAGAACTGCACGCACTGCCACGTGGAAGAGAGCGGCGGTAACTGGGACAAGTATGCCGACGATAACGCCAACAAGGAGACTGCCCGCCGCATGATCGGCATGATGGCGGCCATCAACAAAAGCTATTTCGGCGGACGGCGTGTGGTTACCTGCTACTCCTGCCACCGCGGTTTGGATCGGCCCAAAGTGATTCCGAACCTGGCGGAGTTGTACGGGCCGCCACTGCCGCAGGAAGCCGATGAGATTTCCGAACAAGCTCCCAAGGCGCCCTCCGCCGATCAGCTTTTGGGCAAGTACATTCAGGCGCTGGGCGGCGCACAGAGGTTGGCGGCGCTTACCAGCTTCGCCGCCAAGGGCACCAGCCAGGCGTACGGAGAGACCGACCGGTATCCTGCGGAACTGTTCGCCAAGGCCTCGGGGCAGCGTACGTTCATCGTGCACACGCCTAACGGCGACGCCACCACCACTTACGATGGCCGCAACGGTTGGACCGCGGCGCCGCATACGGATCGCCCCGTGACGCTCTTGGCGCTTAGCGGAGGAGAATTGGATGCTGCCAAGCTCGACGCGGATCTATGCTTTCCGGCGGGACTCAAGCAGGAGCTTACCGAGTGGCGCGTGGGCGTTCCGGACACCATTGATAAACGCGCGGTCGAAGTGGTTCAGGGCCGGAGCGCCACGCGGTCGCCGGTGCGGCTATTCTTCGATAAGGAATCGGGACTGCTGGTGCGGTTGATCCGTTATACCGATTCGCCGGTGGGACTAAACCCGACCCAGATTGACTACGCCGACTACCGCGAAGTCGCTGGAGTCAAGATGCCCTTTAAGTGGACCGTGACCTGGCTCGACGGGCGGTCGATTATTCAGCTAACGGAAATGCAGCCGAACGCGTCCATTGATGCGGCCAGGTTCGCGAAGCCGGCTGAGCCCGCCCGCTAACTCGCGAATCGCCCGTCCGGCTCCGAGCGGAAGGGGTTTACCACTTGAACGGCGCCGTATTTCCTTCCGTGTTGGAAGTCCTCGGTCAATAACCAGCGGCAGCCGGACTGCTCCGCGGCAGCAAGGATCAAGCCATCCCAATAATTGATCTGGGCGTGATCGGTCCAATGCCACGCGCGACGGATCAGCGTCATGTTGAACGATGAGACCGGCCATTGCGAATACGATTCCACCATGGCACGCGCAACTGCTGGCGGGATGCCAACTCTGCCGATGGCGTTCGCATAGAACTCGTTTAATACTTGCCAACTCAAACGGCCTACACTACGTGCCCACAAGAAATCGCGCCAGCGCTGCGCGGCAGCTTGTTTGGAAGGATGGGTCGTGTCTGCTGAGTAGAGCAGAATGTTCGTATCGACGAACCACAGATCAGCGGTGGCGGTCGTAGAGTTCCTCTCGCTTCAGCCGTTTCGAGGCATCCACGCCCTTAATCGGCTTGATTTTCTTGACTCTTTCGTAGGCCTGCCAATACGCATCGGTCCGCCGCATCTCGTCTTCCAGCATCCGGCCCACCAGCTTGGACACGGACGTGTTTTTCTCAGCGGCCTGTTTTCGTGCCCACCGCGCCGCTTCCTCGGTCACGGTGATGGTCATGTTCTTCAACACGAAGTCAGTGTAACACGAAGTTCGTGTGTTCGTGTGCCCTGACATTTGCCGCGCACGGGTGCAAACTCCTGCACTATAATTGATTAGGGTACTTCCCCACCAAAGGGATTCGATTCGGTGTCCACATTAGAGGTCTCGCCGCTTGCGCCTTCTTCAGACGCATCCGGACAGCCTAAAACCAACGATTTCAGTATTCAAGTTGCGACAGTGAATGGATCGGGCAGCCAGACTGCCAACACCGTTCTCATGCGCACCATTTTTCAAATGGGCATTCCGGTTTCCGGGAAAAACATGTTCCCCTCGAATATCGCCGGGCTGCCTACGTGGTTCACGATTCGCGCCAGCCGCCATGGGTACGTCGGCCGCCGCAAGGAAGTCGATTTCCTGGTGGCCATGAACCCGGAAACGGCTCGCGAAGATGTGCTGAACCTGGAGCCGGGCGCCGCCGTGGTTTACGACGAACCGCTGCAATTGCGCAACCTGCGCAGCGATCTGCACTTTTATCCGGTGCCGTTCGACAAGCTGGTGGCGCCCGTTTGCCCCGACGCCAAGCTGCGCAAGCTCGTGCGCAACATGATCTACGACGGCGTGGTGGCCTGGCTGCTCTCGCTCGAAATGCCGGAGATCTACAAGGCGCTGGTCAAGCAATTCGGCAAGCGCAAAGCCAAGGCTGCGGAGCTGAATTGGGGAGCCGCACAGGCCGGCTACGATTGGGCCGCGCAGACGCTCACCAAGACTGATCCCTACCGCGCCGAGCGGATGAATAAAACCGCCGGCAAAGTGATCATCGATGGCAACTCGGCGTGCGCGTTGGGGGCCATGTTCGCCGGCGTGACGGTGGTTACGTGGTATCCCATCACGCCCTCGTCGTCGTTGGTCGAATCGCTAATCGCATACGCCAGGCGTTATCGGCACGATCCCGCGACCGGTAAGGCGACCTACGCCATCGTGCAGGCGGAAGATGAGCTGGCGTCCATCGGCATGGCGCTCAGCGCCGGCTGGGCGGGAGCGCGCGCGATGACGGCAACGGCCGGTCCGGGCATCTCGCTGATGTCGGAGTTCATCGGCTTGGGCTACTACGCCGAGCTGCCGGTGGTGGTTTTCGATATCGAGCGCGTCGGCCCTTCGACCGGGCTGCCTACGCGCACCGCGCAAGGCGACATCCTCAAGAACGCGATTTTGTCGCACGGCGATACACGCCATCCGATGTTCTTCCCAGCTTCGCCGGAAGAATGTTTTTCGATGACTATCGAAGCCTTCGACTTCGCGGAACAATTTCAGACTCCCCTGTTTGTCATGAGCGACCTCGACTTGGGAATGAATTCCTGGATGGCCGATCCGTTTCCGTATCCGGATAAGCCGATCCGGCGAGGGAAGGTGCTGAGCGCGGAAGACCTCGACAAGCTCGGCAGCTTCGCCCGCTACAAAGACGTGGATGGCGATGGCATCGGGTACCGCACGCTGCCGGGAACCAAACACCAGGCGGCCGCGTACTTCACGCGAGGCAGTGGCCACAACGAGAAGGCTCAGTACACCGAGCGCGAAGACGATTACATCCACAACATGGAGCGGCTGGCCCACAAGTTCGAGAACATGCGCCGCCACGTGCCCGCGCCTGTGGCGCGGATCAACGAGCGCGCCCGAATCGGCTTTGTTGCAGTAGGCACTTCGGACTACGCCGTGCGCGAAAGCTCGGACCAGCTACGCCACGAGTACGGCATCGAAACCAGCTACTTGCGGCTGCGCGCCTATCCGTTCACGGCGGAGCTGGAAGACTTTATCCGGCGGCACGAACGCGTCTATGTGGTGGACCAGAACCGCGACGCGCAATTGCTGGCACTGATGCGCCTGGAGTACGAGCCGGAGCTGATTGCCAAGCTGCGCAGCGTGCGTTATTTCGGCGGCATGCCGCTCGATGCCCGCACCGTCACCGATGAAGTGGTCAGACAGGAGAGAAAATGAGTACGACGATTACGCCCGCGTCGAAAAAGGTCAACCGGATCGGGCTGGAAGTACTGAATTACAAAGGTAGCAAGACCACTCTGTGCGCAGGCTGCGGCCATAACGCAATTTCCGAACGCGTCGTCGAGTGCTTTTACGAGCTCGGCATTGAGCCGTGGAGCGTCGCGAAGTTCTCCGGCATCGGCTGCTCCTCCAAGTCGCCGGCGTATTTCCTGGGACAATCGCACGGGTTTAATAGCGTTCATGGGCGGATGCCGGCGGTGGCCACGGGCGCCATGCTCGCCAATCGGAACCTCCTCGGTCTCGGTGTGACTGGCGATGGCGACACGGCTTCGATTGGTCTCGGGCAGTTCATGCACATGGTCCGGCGCAACGTGCCCCTGATCTACGTGATCGAAAATAACGGCGTATATGGATTGACGAAGGGCCAGTTCTCGGCCACCGCCGATGTGGGGTCGACGCTCAAGACTGGCGCTCCCAATCAGTTGCCGCCCTTCGATTGTTGCGCCCTCGCGCTCAAGTGGGGAGCCACCTTCGTGGCGCGTTCTTTCAGCGGCGACAAGAAACAGTTGCAGAGCCTCTTGAAGACCGCCATCTCCCACAATGGGCTTTCCGTGATCGACGTCATTTCTCCCTGCGTCACCTTCAACGACCACGATGGTTCCACCAAGAGCTATGCCTACGTGAAGGATCACGAAGAGCCGTTGCACGAACTCGATTTTGTGCCGTACTTCGAAGACATCTCGGTGGAAATCGCGGAAGGCGAAGTGCGGTCTGTCCCGCTCCACGACGGCTCGCAATTGAGGATCCGCAAGTTGGCTCGCGAATACGATCCGACCAACCGGCTAGCCGCACTGGCTGCGCTTGAAGAGGCCGAAGCTAAGGGTGAAGTGTTGACCGGAGTACTTTACGTCAATACTACTAAACCAAATTTCATAGACGTACTGAATCTAGTGGACCAGCCGCTGGCCACGTTGCCCGAAAATATAGTCCGTCCTTCTCACGCCGCCCTCGATGAGATTATGGAGGAACTCCGATAACCAGGTCGTCAATTTCTTAGGGACGAAAGGGCTGATTTTGGGTTGATTTGACTGCAACCAGATGTTAACATCAACTCGGTCTGTCATCCTCCGAGACAGATTGCAGTAGACTTCCAAGCCCTGTGCTTCTTAGCGCGGGGCTTTTTTTGTAACTGCTAATTCCGCTGGCGCGTTAGCGTCTCATCCGTCAGGGGCGGCAAATCGGAGTCCCCTTTGAGAGACGGGTCCCCGCCGACGGATTGATAGGATGGAAGCGCAACTGGCAGCCCCGATGCAACCGGCTCCATTACCCCTGGCGGACCTCGAACAGATCTTTCAAGAGAACCACGCGGCCGTGTTTCGTGCGGCGTATCGCGTCACCGGCAATGCACAGGATGCCGAGGATGTGCTGCAGACGGTGTTCCTGCGCATGATGAAGCGCGGCCCGAAGGCCGAGCCGGTCGAGAACATGTCGAGTTTCTTGCACAGGGCTGCGGTGAACGCGGCCCTCGATCTGGTGCGGGCGCGCCACCACGTCCGTCAGGTGCCCTTGGATGAGTGGGAGCCGGTACTGGCCGAATCCGCGCACCGGCAGCCAGATCGTGCGCAGACATCCGGCGAGATCCGCGAGTGGTTGCGCGGCGCGCTAGCGCGATTGAACCCTCGGATCGCGCAGATGTTTATCCTGCGGTTCTTCGAAGGAAAAGACAATCCCGAGATCGCGCGCATCCTCGATACCACACCGGGCACCGTGGCGGTTACGTTGTCGCGCACGCGGGACAAATTGGAGAAAGAGTTTCGATCGTATGTGGGAGGCGTAGCATGAACTCCGACAACCCTAACATGGACCCCGCCCTGGAGCAGGCTGTTTCCGAGATTCGCGGCGAGGAGATTCCCGCGGCCGTCGTAGAAGACGCGGCGCGGCGTGTCTGGGCGCGTTTGTCGCATGCCCCCGAGCGTCTGCGCACCTGCGCCGATTTCCAGGCTCTGCTGCCGGATTTTCGCGCCGGCCGTCTGCCCGAAGCGCGCTCTCTGCTGGTGCAGGATCACCTGCGCGAGTGCGTGGCTTGCCGCAACGTTGCCGAAGGCAAGGTGGTGCCCATACCGGTTCGGAAGCCGGCGCGCGCGAATCATCCCATGCGATGGGCCGTGGCCGCCGGTGTGATGGCCGTAGGCGGATTAGTGGTTTGGTTTTCGATCACCCAATTCGGCCGCGGTTCCGGACGCGCCATCGTCCAATCGGTGAATGGAACGCTCTATGAAGTCTCGCCCGCGGGCCTCCGCGTGATGGCCGCGGGCGAAGTTCTCCGCGACGGCATCGAAGTCCGCACCGCGCGCGATTCCGGCGCCATGCTGGCGCTCGCCGATGGCTCCAAGGTCGAAATGCGCGAGCGCTCCGATTTTTCCACGGCGCAAAACGGCGGCGATCTCACGGTTCACCTGGACCATGGCAGCATCATCGTCCAGGCCGCCAAGCGGCGCTCCGGCCACCTCTACGTCGCCACGGCCGATTGCCGGGTGGCGGTCACCGGAACCGTCTTCAGCGTCAGCAGCGGCATTCCCGGCTCACGCGTGTCGGTCATGGAAGGCGAAGTACATCTGTCGCACGACAATCGGGAGCAGGTGCTGCATCCGGGTGAGCAGGCGTTCACCGGCGATCGCCTCGAAGCCGTGCCGATCCGGCAAGACCTTTCGTGGAGCCGCAACGAAGCGTTGCAGCATCAGTTGGCGCTGCTGCGCACCAACCTCGATCGGCTCCAGATGCCGCAGGTGCGGTACTCCAGCCGCCTGGCGGGTTTGTTGCCCGCCACAACGCTCTTCTTTGCCAGTATCCCCAACCTGGCCGGGTATCTGGGAAATGCCGAGGAGGTCTTCCGCAAGCAGGCCGCTGATAGTCCGGAGTTGGGGGCATGGCTCTCCGGGCCCGGAGCCGGCGCGCAATTGGTGCTTGAAAAGCTGCGAGCCGCCAACGAGTATCTCGGCGATGAGATCGTCATCTTCGCCACTCCGGAGACCAATGGCCCGATGTTCCTGGCGGAGGTGAAGCGCGAAGGCTTTCCCGAATTTCTGAAGAAGCTGGGCCTGCCGATGGCGGTGGAGACGCGCGGAGCGGTCGTGGTGTTCGGCGCACGCAACCAGGCGCTCGCCACACTCCTCGACTCCGGTCTTCAAAAGACTCCGTTCTATGCGCGAATTATGGAAGCCTACCAGCAGGGCACGGGCGTCCTGTTGTGCGCCGACCTCTCGCGCATGGGGCCCCATCCGCCTGAAGGAATCCGCTATCTGATTGCGGAACAAACGGACATCGACCACCATGTGGAAACGCGTGCGGCGGTAACCTTCGACGGCGCTCGGAAGGGCGTCGCGGCGTGGCTTGCGCCGCCATCGCCCATGGGCGCGCTGGACTATGTCACGGCCGATGCCACCTTCGTTTCCGCCTTCGCCGTCACCAGCCCGGCGGAAATTCTGGATCGCCAGCCGGAAGTCGCGCTTCCGCAACCGGGCTTCGATCTCTTGAAAGAAGCAGCCTCCACGCTCGGCGGTGAGTTCGCGATTGCGCTCGATGGACCGCCGTTCCCGGTCCCCTCCTGGAAACTCGTGGCTGAAGTCTACGACCCCGCCCGCTTTCAGGCGGCGCTGGGAAAATTTGTAGCGGAGTATAGCCGCGATGCCGCGGCTCATGGGCGTAAGCCGCCGCTCACCGGGCAAGAGACCGTAGACGGCCGTACCTACTACACGCTGGCCGGCGCCGATACCGGCCCGCTCACGGAAGCGCACTACACTTTTGCCAGCGGCTATCTGATCGCGGCGCCCACCCGCGCGCTGCTCGTCCGCGCCTTGGAAAGCAAGACCAATGGCACCGGGATTGTGCATTCTCCCGCGTTCACCAGAATGCTGCCGCGCGATCCGCATACTAACTTCTCCGCGGTGGTGTTCCAGAACCTCGGCACGACGCTGGCGCCCATAGCAGGCCTGTTCGGTGGTCAAGCGGCCTCTCTCGGAAACCTGCAGCCATCGCTGATCGCCGCGTATGCCGATTCCGACCGCATTACGTTGGCCAGTACGGGCGATCTGCTCGGCATGAAGCTCAACACGTTTCTGAGCGGCAGTGTTTCCGGCATCGCCGGCGGCGCATTACCATTTGCGCAGCTCCTGGGAACAAACCACAACAAAGTTCCGTCTCGATAGAATGTGAGGATCGGCGCTCGAATTCCGTGCTACTCGTGTGGGCGGCGCGCCTGACCTATGACGGATCCCGTAATCGAGCTCGATGGTCTCGAAGTCTGCTTCGGCGGCCGGCCTATTCTGAAGAAGCTGAAAGCTTCTTTGACAGGCCGCTCGATCGGCCTGCTCGGTCCCAACGGCGCCGGCAAATCCACCTTGCTCAACACGCTGCTGGGCTTTCACCAGCCCACCGCAGGCACCGCTCGGGTTTTTGGCCACGACGTCCGCACCGACGCTCGCCGCGTGCGCTCGCTCATCGGCTACATGCCGGAAAATGATGCCTTCATCGCTTCGATGAGCGGCGTTCGATTCGTGCGGCTGATGGCCGAGCTGTCCGGTCTCCCTCCCGAACGGGCGCTCGAACGCGCGCATGAGGCGTTTTTCTACGTCGGGCTTGGCGAGGTCCGCTATCGCGCGCTGGGAACGTATTCGCTCGGCATGAAACAGGCGGCCAAACTGGCGCAAGCCATCGCGCACGGACCGCGGCTTTTGTTTCTCGACGAGCCAACCAACGGCCTCGATCCGCCGGCCCGCACCCGCATGATCCAACTCATTCAGGAAATCCGCGACCGTGGCGATCTGTCGCTGATTCTCTCCTCGCACCTGCTGCGCGACGTCGAAGAGTGTTGCGACCAGGTGCTCATTCTGAAAGACGGCAATATCGCCGCTTATTGCAACCTGGAAGAAGAGCGCCGCTCCAATCGTCGCTTCCTCGAGCTCGAAGCGCGCACCGACGGCGTACCCACGGCCAGCTTCCTCGAAGCTCTGGAGAAGCTCGGCTGCGAGACCGCGCAAGGCGCGCAGGGCCGCATCAAGCTGGTGATGCCCGAAGGCCTCGAAGTGCGCCGCCTGTACGCCCTGGCCGCCGAGCAGAACGTGCAGATCCGCCGCCTCAACCACAAGCGCGATTCGCTCGAAGACATCTTCCTCAAAGCCATGGAGACCGCCGATGGCCGTTTATAAGAAAACCTACCGGCCGTATTCGGGCGGCCTGACGCCGGGCTGGCGGCGCTTCCTGGTGATTCCCCGCTACGCCTTCGAGGAACTGCACCGCTCGCGCTTTCTCACCGTCTTTTTCATCGCCAGCTTCCTCTACCCGCTGATCTCCGCCCTGCTGATCTACGTCCAGCACAACGCCAGCGCGCTCGGCATCGTCGGCGCCCGCAACGCCAACCAGTTGATCACCATTAACGTGGTCTTCTTCATGTCGGTGCTGGGGTGGCAGAGCATGCTGGCGCTGTTCCTGGCCGCCTTCGTCGGCCCCGGCCAGATCTCGCCCGACCTTGCCAATAACGCCCTCTCGCTCTACCTCGCGCGCCCCTTCTCGCGCTTCGAATACGTCGCCGGCAAGATGTCGGTGCTGGTGATCCTGCTCTCCCTGATGACCTGGGTTCCCGGCCTGCTCCTGTTCTCGCTCCAGGGCTATCTCGAAGGCGCCCGCTGGA